>CAZEGE010000017.1:0-39882 GCA_964511765.1 uncultured Anaerolinea sp. | reverse complement strand
GCAGAACCATGTCAATGGACTGCTTTTCGGGTTTGCCGGTTTCGCCAGTGCGGATGTACAGGTCTGCCTGAATGGCAGCTTGAATCGCCATTTCGGCAACGGGCTGTAAAGCGCCGGCGTCGATGTTACCAGCGAGGATGGAATCGTTCACATCATCGGAGCCGTCAAAGCCGACCACGAACACGTCGCTCATGCCGGCGGCATCGAGTGCAGCCTGCGCGCCGAGTGCCATGGTGTCGTTACCGCAGATAACGCCCTTGACATCGGGATTCGCCTGGAGCAGGCTTTCCATGACATCGAAGGCTTCGGTCTGGCTCCAGTTGGCAGTCTGCTGCGCAACCATCTTCATGTCTGGCAAAGCGTCGAGTACGTCATGATAGCCCTGTGAGCGGACATGCGCATTGGTGTCAGTGTCGCGTCCGGTGAGTTCGATGTACGTGCCTTTTTCGCCCATCAGGCTGGCGAATTCCTCAGCGAGGATGGTCGCGCCCTGATAGTTGTTGGAGACGATCTGGGAAACTGCAACGCCTTCCTGGGTGATTTCGCGGTCGACGAGGAAGGAAGGGATGCCGGCATCCTTGGCTGCCTGGACAGCGGCTACGGTGGCATCGGCGCCAGCGTTGTCGAGGATGATTGCCTTCGCGCCCTGTCCGATGCAGCTTTCGAAGAGTTCGAGTTGCTTGTTGGCATCGTCGTTGTGGACAAGTTTGAGGGTGGTGTAGCCGAGTTCCTCAGCCTTGGCGGCAGCGGTTTCCTGCATGGAGCCAAAGAAGGGATTCTCGACGCCGGGCACGATCACGCAGATCAAGCCGCCTTCGCCAGCCGCAGCGGGAGCGGGTTCGGCCGCCGCAGGGGTGCAGGGTTCGGTCGAGCCAGTGGGAGCAAAGCCCTTGTACTGGCAGGCGTTTTCGCCAGTGAGCAGGACCATGTCGATGGACTGCTTTTCGGGTTTGCCGGTTTCGCCAGTGCGGATGTACAGGTCCGCCTGGATGGCAGCTTGGATCGCCATTTCGGCGACGGGCTGCAAAGCGCCGGCGTCGATGTTACCAGCGAGGATGGAATCGTTCACATCATCGGAGCCATCAAAGCCGACCACGAACACGTCGCTCATGCCGGCAGCATCGAGGGCAGCCTGTGCGCCGAGAGCCATGGTGTCGTTACCGCAGATGACACCCTTGACATCGGGGTTCGCCTGCAAGAGGCTTTCCATGACATCGAAGGCTTCGGTCTGGCTCCAGTTGGCGGTCTGCTGGGCAACCATTTCCATGCCGGAGAGGGCATCGAGAACGTCGTGATAACCCTGCGAGCGGACGTGAGCATTCGTGTCAGTATCGCGGCCGGTGAGTTCAATGTACTTGCCTTCTTCGCCCATCAGGCTGGCGAATTCTTCAGCGAGGATGGTCGCGCCTTGATAGTTGTTGGAGACGATCTGGGAGACAGCAACGCCTTCCTTGCTGATTTCACGATCCACGAGGAAGGAGGGGATGCCGGCATCCTTGGCTTTTTGGATAGCCGCCACGGTGGCGTCAGCGCCAGCGTTGTCGAGGATGATTGCCTTCGCGCCCTTGCCAATGCAGCTTTCGATCAGCTCAAGTTGTTTGTTGGCATCGTCGTTGTGGACGAGTTTGAGGGTGGTGTAGCCCAGTTCTTCCGCTTTCTTCGCGGCAATTTCCTGCATCGAGCCAAAGAAGGGATTCTCGACGCCGGGTACGATCACGCAGATCAAACCACCTTCTGTTGCCGCAGGTGCGGCTGGCTGGCAGGCGCCGAGTAACATACCCAGGACTGCGAGCAGGCTTAGAAAAACGACGAACTTCTTATTAGACATGTTCTTCTCCTTAATATAGGTGTGAGTGAAAATTTGAACAAAATGAAATTACACAGTGGTTTTTCGGGCACTTTTATTTGATAAAACTCCTTTCCGAGAACATTGCCTCAAACTTTTCGACCAGTATTATTTCATTTCCTGCTGTTCCTGAAGCGCGATCCGTTCCTGCATGCGCGCCTGAACCTGGTCGATGATCACAGCCAATACAATGACAGCGCCTTTGATGACCTTTTGCCAGAACGACGAAACGCCCATCATGACCAACCCGTCTCCGAGTACGCCAATGACAAAGGCGCCAATCAATGTTCCACCCATACTGCCGCGCCCACCCGCCAGCGAAGTTCCGCCCAGCACCACTGCTGCAATCGCGGTCAGTTCATAGCTATCACCTGTCATCGGATGGGCGGCGACCAACTGCGAGGCGACGATCAAGCCAACCAGCGCCGAACAAAAGCCGCTAATGCTGTAAACGATGATCTTGGTGCGGGAAACGCGCACACCCGAAAGTTCTGCCGCGCGTTCATTCCCGCCAATCGCATACACATGGCGGCCGAACGGCAGGCGGGTGGTTACGATGTAAGCCACAAGCGTGATGATCACCATCAGCCAGATCGAGTAGTTGACTCCAAGGAAGTCACCCGCGCCCAAAATCTCGAAGCCGGTGTTCCCATATTCGGGTCGCCCGATCAGGTTCGGGAAGGTGTAGCCGTTATTTCGCAGACCGGCAATGCCGCGCGCCACGTACAACATTCCCAAAGTGGCAATGAACGGGGCGACATTGAAGCGCGTGATGACAAAACCGCTGATGGCGCCCATCAAGGTTCCCAATGCGAGTGAAAGCAAAACGATCATCCAGGTATGGGGGTAGATGATGACACCGAGTTGCGGCAGGTTGATGCCTTCATTGATTAGCCCGCCGGCAATCATGGCGATCATTCCCACAATGGAACCGACAGATAGGTCAATGCCGCCGGTCAAAATGACAAAGGTCATTCCGATTGCCAGTAGCGCATTGATGGCCACGTGTTTGGACATGATCACAATGTTTTCTGTGGTCATGAATTGCGGCGACAAGGATGTAAAAATGACCGTGACAAGGATCAGGGCGATAAAAGCCCTGCCGCGCAACAGAAATTGTTGCACGTCTGTTTTTGTGATGCCGCGCCTCTTTTTCATCGGTGCTGGTGTCATCTTATTTTCCTGCTGCATAATGGTTGCCTCCGTTTGATGGGCCGTGACCAACCGCTGAAGCCGCGACCAATTTTTCTTCCGTAGCCTCTTGATGAGAAAACTCGCCCGTGATTGCACCTTTCGACATGACCAGGATGCGGTCGGACATTGCCAAAACTTCCTTGAGTTCCGACGAGACGAAGATCACACCGTACTTCTGCGCCGCCAGTCGATTCATGATTTCAAAAATTTCCGACTTCGCGCCCACGTCAATGCCGCGTGTGGGTTCATCGAGCAGCAGAACTTTGGGATAGGTGAGCAAGCCTTTTGCCACGACCACCTTCTGTTGGTTGCCGCCGCTGAGCGCGGTGATCGGTTGCAGCGGATTTGCCACGCGGACGGATAATTCCTTAATCTGCTGGTCGGTGGCTGCTTTTTCCTGCTTGCGCACCAGGAAGATTCCTTGGAGATACTTTTTCAAGCTGGCAAGCAGCATGTTATCCATCACTGAAAGCGACTGCACCAGCCCGTAACGCTGACGGTCTTCTGGTACCAGCACAAAACCCGACTCAATGCGTTCGGAGATGGTTGTTGCCGCCACGAGTTTGCCATCCATCCAGATCTTCCCCGTTGCCTGCGGACGCGCACCTGCGAGGCAATCCACCAGGTCCGAACGTCCCGCGCCCATCAAGCCATAGAAACCGAGGATTTCCCCTTTCCGCAATTCAAAGGAAACATGATTGAGCAGGTAGCCGCCACCTTTGCGAGGCAGGGTCAGGTTTTCCACCTTGAGCAGTACATCGCCCAACTGGCGTTCCTTGCGGGTAAAGAAGGCAGCGGGGTTGCGCCCAACCATTTTTTCGATCATCCAGGAAACTTTGACATTTTTGGCTTCTTCTTCTGCAACCTTGCGCCCATCCCTCAGGATGGTGATGTAGTCGCCGATTTGCAGGAGTTCCTCCAGTTTGTGCGAGATGTAAATGATGGCAACGCCGTGCGATTTGAGCTCCCGAATGACGCGGAACAGCACTTCCACTTCGGCGGCGCTCAGCGCGGAGGTTGGTTCATCCATGATCAGGATGCGCACATCCTGAGCTAGCGCCTTGGCAATTTCCACAATTTGTTGTTCGCCGAGCCGCAGGTCGCCCAAAAGTTGATCGGGGTCTATTTTCTGTTCCAGCCTGTTGATCAGTTCGCGGGTGCGCTGTTTCTGGGATTTATGCGCGATCAGACCACTCTGGGTGGTTTCGCGTGCAAGAAAAATATTGTCGACCACGCTCAGGTTGGCACACAGATTCAATTCCTGATAAATGATGCCAATACCGAGGCGGTTGGCATCGAGCGGGGAATGCAGATGGATTTCACGCCCATCGAGAAGGATTTTTCCGCTGGTGGGACGTTCCACTCCAGCCAAAATTTTCATCAGCGTGGATTTGCCCGCGCCATTTTCGCCGATGAGAACATTGACCTTTCCCTTGCGGACATTGAACGAAACATCCTCCAGCGCAACGGTTCCCGGAAAAACCTTGGTGATGTTTTCGGCGGTCAGGATAACGTTCTCTGCGATTGAAGTTTCAGCAGAGAGAACAGGGGTTGGGTTGGGCATGGGTTATTCTCCCAATTCGATTTCAACCGGTACGATGCGGAGTTCTTTCACGTCGATTTGAATGAGGTTGAAGGTACGGATGGTAAATGCGCCCTTGAACGAAATGGTCTTGCCCGTCAGGGTGTGCCTGTCGATTCCGCCGAGCACGGTGGAGAGGACGCGCTTGTTGATCTCAGAAGCCGCCTTCCCGTACTCGGTCTGCTCCTTGAAATCGCCGAAGCTGATGAAGCCAACTGAGTCACGTACAGAGGTTTCATCGCTGGGGATGCGCGTGCCGACGTAGAGCAATACCTTGATGGGGCCATCGTAGCCGTCGAGCGCCACTTCCGCCGTCCCGAGGCTGGTTTCGGCGTTGACGCTGACGATCTTGCCGCTGCCTTTCACCATATAGACATGCGCTTCACCGACGGTAATCAGTCCATATTGATTGGCAATGGCAATCAACTCGTCCTTGGGCACTGTTCCATCGGCATTTGGTTCCATTTCAGAGAGGATTTTGGGAAGCTCCACCGCCTTCTCGTTGAAAGTCGGCAATAGTTCGGATTCCCACATCCCATTCACATAAGCAACGGGATCGAACGCTTCGCTTTGAACCGCCTTCTCGACATCTTCGATCTTCACTACTGTGAAGCCGTAACATCCCGCCAGGATCAGGAATAAAAGGATTGCCAATGCAATGATGATTGAGACCGTTTTTTGTTTCATGGATTTATCCTTGTTTGGGTTGATACAAAACTTGTTGTACCGCCGTTTGCCAGCCTGCGAACATTTTGTTTGCAAGGGAAGGAATCATGGAAGGCCTATATTCTGTAAAACCAGATGGAAGGTTTTTCAGGTCTTCAAGAGATTCGTGAACTTTCAATCCAAGACAACCACTAAAAACAGCGCCCAATGCTGAAAGCTCGGGTGTTTGCGCCGCGCGGACCTTCAACTGATTCATATCTGCCACGAATTGCATTAGGAAGGCATTGCGAACCGCACCACCGTCCGCATGGATCGTACTGAGCTTCACTCCTGCTTCATCTCCCATCGCCTTAAGCACATCAGCAACAATATATCCGATGGATTCAACCGCCGCACGAACGATGTGAGCGCGGGTTGTAGATGGGGTCATTCCCAGAATAGCTGCACGCGCATCCGAACGCCAATACGGAGCGCTTAGCCCGACAAAGGCGGGAATAAAATAAACGCCGTCGCTATCGGACACCGATTGTGCCAGTGTTTCTGTTTCAGCAGGATTTTCGATCAACTGCAATTGATCTCGCAACCATGAAATTGTCGCCCCGGTGAAATTGATGATTCCTTCAAATGCATATGTTGGCTGCCCCTGTAATACCCAGCCAAGGGCAGTCAATGTTCCATGAGACGACAATCGTTTTTCGCTCCCAATGTTTAGCAGAACTGACGAGCCAGTTCCAAAAGTGACTTTTGCGCCGCCCGGCATAAAACAACGCTGGGCAAACAAAGCCGCTTGAGAATCACCCATGACTCCGCAAATCGGGATGCGGCGATTAAGGCAACCACCCAGATCCGTATCGCCATACCAGGCCGAACTTTCGCGCAGATCTGGCAGTTCGCCGAACTCCAATCCAAAGACTTTGCACAATTCCTGACTCCAAGCCAGTTTCTCGATATCATAAAATAATGTGCGCGAGGCATTGGTGTGATCGGTAGCATAAACCTTCCCGCCTGTCAGTCGATAGACCAGATAAGTATCAATCGTGCCGAATAAAGCTGAACCATCTTTCAGTTTGGCGCGCAGATCAGGGCGGGTATCAAGCAACCAGCGCAGTTTGCTGGCTGGAAAATAAGTATCAATTTTCAGTCCGGTCAACTCACGAACAATTTGTTCTTTTCCGGCAGAGACTAGTTGTTTGCATAAATCATCCCCGCGGCGGCATTGCCAGACAATCGCATTGTATAGAGGCTCACCGGTCTCGCGGTCGAAGAGAACAAAGGTTTCGCGCTGGTTGGTAATACTAAGAGCCAGCAGGTTGTTCCATTGATCGGGATGTCGCTCCAACAGCGCGGACGCAGCTTTCAATGTGTTACTAAAAATTTCCACAGCATCATGTTCCACCCATCCTGCACTGGGATAGATTTGGCGGTGCAAGAGCCATTCCTGATCCAACAAGCGTCCATCAGGAGTGAACAACATGGCTTTTGTGGACGAAGTACTCTGGTCTATGGCCAAAAACAAGCCGGTGGAATTACTCATTCTGATTCCTTTTTTAGAAGACTCAGGGCGGTCTGCGAAAGCCCCTCTGACGAAATTCCATAATGCTGAAAAATTTCAAGCTGGCTGCCGGTGACCGTGTGTTCGTCAGGTATCCCAACAATACTTAACGGGCGAAAAACTTTTGCTTGCATCAGAAATGAAGCAACGCGACTGCCCAAGCCGCCGTTGACACTATGTTCTTCGACTGTGATCACTACTTTGGATCTTGTTGCAGCCTGCAAAACCGCCTCTTCATCAAAGGGACGGATGGTATGCAGACTCAACAGACAGATTCTTAGCCCTTGGCTTTCCAGAATACGGCTGGCTAACCATGAAGGAGCAACAGTTTCGCCTGTCGCAATAAAAGCCATATCGTACTCTTTACTTTTTGGAGTGAGTTGAATTGCTTTGCCAATCGTAAAGGTTGTTTCCGGTGTATGAAGAATTGGCATTGATTTTTTGCCAAAGCGGATGTAAATTGGATGCGGATGATGAACAGAAGCTCGGATCGCTTGAACAGTCTCAAAATTATCCGCAGGGGCAACAATATCTATATTGTTGATCGCCTGCAATGCCGCAAAATCATGCAGAGAATGGTGTGTAGTCCCAAGTGCACCATAACTCACGCCAGCACTAATGCCGATTACTTTTACTGGATGGTCAGAGTAGGCAACATCATTTTTAATTTGCTCCAAGCCTCGTGCTGTCAGGAAACAGGCGGGGGAAACGGCAAAAACATTTTTCCCCGACGAAGCCAGCCCGGCAGAAACGCCAACAAGATTCTGTTCTGCAATCCCAATCTCCACGGTCTGTTCAGGGAATTTTTCGGCAAATGGGGTTAAACGACCCGATCCACGCGAATCACTGGTGACAATCAGGATGTTGCGGTTATGCTCGGCCAGTTCCATCAATGTTTGAGCAAAAACATCCAGGTTGGTACTACCCATTTCTAGATTGTTTTCACTCATTCGATTTCTCCAAATCTTTTTCGGCGTTTTCAAGTTCCAGCAGGGCAGTTGCATATTCCGCTTCCGTTGGAACACGATGGTGCCATTGAACTTTATCTTCCATAAAACTGATGCCTTTGCCCTTGACTGTATTGGCCAGGATAAGATTGGGTTTCCCATTTTCGAACGGCAGGCTTTCAAATATGGAAACCAATGCGGGGATGTTGTTTCCATCCACCTTTCGGACAGCATATCCAAATGCTGAAAATTTTTCCTCGAGCGGTTCCATATTCATTACACTTTCAGTCCGCCCGCTGATCTGAAGAGTGTTGCGGTCGATAATGGCAACCAGATTATCCAGTTGATAATGAGCCGCGCTTGCAGAGGCCTCCCAAATGGAACCTTCGGTTAATTCACCGTCACCCATGACTGTAAAGACTCGGTGATTGTATCCATTCTTTTTTGCTGCTAATGCCATTCCAACCGCGAGTGACAAGCCATGCCCCAGCGCGCCAGTATTTTGCTCAATCCCGGGTACGCTGCGAGTGGGATGGCCGATAAAATCTGAACCATACTTTTCGACAGAGTCTAATAATTCGAATGGGAAGAAACCCTTCTCTGCCAAAACCGCATATAGCGCTTCCACAGAGTGACCTTTGCTGTGAATATAGTGATCCCGGCTTACTTCAGAAAAGTTATCAGGAGTAATATTCATTACGCGGTTGTAAAGAACATTTAGGATATCAACACAAGATAGACTGCCACCAGTGTGGCCGGCTTTTGCTTCATAAATTAATTTAAGGAGAGTCCTGCGATGTAGGATGGATTTGGATTCAAGCATCCTGATTGTTTCGAGAGAGGCAGGACTGGATATTTTGGCTAGGGTCATGAATAATTATTCCTTGATGCAATAAAATTCTATTTATGCTATAATACATAAGAACATTGCATATTTCAAGTCAAAATGAATAATTATTCATTCAATTACATTTATTCAAGGAAAGATTATGCCAAGAATTGACGAACTGCGGTTGATTGCACGTGTGGCCCGTATGTATTATGAATGGGATATGCGCCAATCAGAAATTGCGAAACAACTGGATCTATCTCAGGCAACCGTTTCTCGATTGCTTAACCGCTCGAAAGAAGAGGGCATTATTCGGATTTCAGTCAATCTTCCCAAAGGGGTTTATACGGAATTGGAAGAATCTCTGGTCAAGAAATTTGGAATGCGTGACGCAATTGTAGTGGACAGCCTGGATGATAACGAAAAATTGATCCAGCGAGACTTGGGCGCAGCCACAGCCTACTATTTAGAATCGTCAATCCGCCCGAACGAGGTGATTGGGATATCATCCTGGAGCGCTACCCTGCTTGCGTTGGTAGAGGCCATGCACCCTCTGCCTCGCAAACACGGTATTAAGGTTGTCCAAATTCTTGGTGGAATTGGCAATCCATCAGTGGAGGCGCATGCCACACGTTTGACCTCACGCATGGCACAGCTTGTCAATGGAGATGCAATTTATCTGCCTGTATCAGGAGTACTTGCTACGGAAGCAGCGCGGGATATTTTGGTGGCTGATGAGGTTGCCCAACAGGCAATCAAATTGTTCGATCATGTTACAACTGCTTTGGTTGGGATTGGATCAATCGAACCATCCCCTTTGCTGGCACAAAGCGGTAATATCTTTGCTCCCCCGGAATTGGATTTATTGCGTCAGGAAAAAGCTGTGGGCGATATATTATTGCGCTTCTTCGATCAAAATGGGAATCTTGTGGAAACAGGGCTGGAAAAGCGTGTTATTTCAATGAGTCTGGAACAATTAAGCAAAGCAAGTCGTGCTGTTGGCGTGGCAGGCGGCTCTCGAAAGTATGCAGCTATTTTGGGGGCATTGCGTGGACATTGGATAAACATCTTGGTTACGGATCATTTCACTGCCAGGCGCCTTGCAAACGAGTAAACTAGTTGTTTTCTATCCGATCATGATCTTCGGCCTGTATTGCAGCGCCTCTGCCAAATGTACTGATTGGATTTCGTCACTCCCTGCTAAATCTGCAATGGTGCGTGCAAGTTTTAGGATGCGATGATAGGCACGCGCTGAAAGATTCAGCTGAGTCATCGCGGCGCGCATCAGGCTCTTGCCTTCATCCTGTAAGCTGCAAAATTGCCTTACCTCCCCGATGCGCATATCTGCATTAGAAACTATATCTTTTGATTCTCCGTTTGAGAAGCGTTTATTTTGTATATCGCGTGCAGCCTGGACTCGCTGGCGAATCGATTCGGAGGTTTCGCCCAGTCGGTCCCCGCTGAGTTTTTCGTAATCCACTCTGGGGACTTCGATATGGATGTCAATTCTATCAAGCAGGGGACCAGAGATTCGTTTTTGATATTTGGTTACCATCGCAGGCGCACAAGTACAAGGTTTCACGGGGTCATTTGACCACCCACAGGGGCAGGGATTCATCGCTGCGATCAATTGAAAGTTTGCCGAGAATGTCAGCGATCCTTTGGCGCGGCTGATGGTGACGACCTTGTCTTCCATCGGCTGGCGCATGACTTCAAGGACACGTGTTCCAAATTCGGGGAATTCATCGAGAAATAAAACACCGCGGTGAGCGAGGGAGATTTCGCCCGGCTTGGGGATATTCCCGCCGCCGACCAAACCAGCATGTGAAATGGTATGATGCGGCGAACGAAAAGGACGATGTCTTATTAATGGTGTGCCTGCGGGGAGTTGGTCTGCTACGGAATAAATACGTGTGACGTCCAATGATTCTTCGATGCTCATTTCAGGGAGAATGCCGGGCAATGCACGCGCCAATAAAGTTTTACCAGCGCCAGGACTTCCCACCATAAGAACATTATGTCCGCCTGCTGCGGCAACTTCAAGTGCACGTTTGACGTGTTCCTGTCCCTTTACTTCACTGAAATCTGTTGGTGTGAATAACGGCTCGAGAGAATCTGCTGAGGGTTGATAAGGCTCAATGAGACGGCGACCCGCTAAATGGTCGAAGAGATCCGCAAGCGTTTTGACCGGGATAACTTCAAGGTCGGGGATCAAAGCTGCTTCAGGCGCGTCCACTTCAGGGACGAACATACGCTTGTATCCATTGGCACGAGCCGTGGCGGCCATCGGCAAAATCCCGCGTGTATGACGGACGATTCCATCCAGGGAAAGCTCGCCGACGACGAGGGTATTGTCCACCACATCGTGGGGAAGAAAATCTGCAAGGATGATGACACCCAGCGCGATGGGGAGGTCGTAGGCGGGACCTTCCTTGCGGACCACGGCAGGCGCGAGATTGACAACGATGCGATGACGGGGAAAATGCAAACCCGCATTCTTGACTGCAGTTTGCACGCGCTCGCGGCTCTCTTGCACGGCAGCATCCGGCAAGCCCACAATTGTCATGCCGGGTAACCCGTTGGTGTAATCCACTTCCACTTCAACGATGACGCCTTCAAGACCCACAACGGCACAGGAATAGACACGCGCTAGCATGGATAAAGTGTAGACGAGGGGATGGGAAATGTCAAATAAAAACAGCTATAATCCGCCGCATGGAAAATCAAAGGCGACCCTTCTGGACAGGTGACTCTTCCATTTTGCTTGGCGGATTCTTTTTCACCATATTTCTTATCCTTTACGTTTGGTGGCCGTTGGCAGAGGAAGTGCTATCGTATATTGATTGGGAGGGTCCCTGGTGGTTATACATGGACTGGCTTCTGCTGGGTGTTTTTCTGTTCATGTCCATTACGATTGTAACGCGGGCGAATCTCAAAACAGACCTGCTGATCGTCTTCGTCGGCATCTGCGGCGGGCTGGCAATCGAATCGTGGGGCACGCAAACGAATCTCTGGCATTATTACACTGCAGAACGCCCGCCTCTATGGATCATCCCTGCCTGGCCGATTGCGAGTATCTCGATTGATCGGATTACAAGATTTTTGAATTTGGGGATTGAACAAGCATCCAAACGGATCAAACCAGCCCTTAACTACTCGTTATTCACCGTTCTCTATTGGATTACCTTCGCTTCTTTCCTAAGCCTGATGCTGGTCTTTGTTTCCCCAACCTTTGACAAGTCCTTTACCTGGTTGGCGTTGATCTTGTGCATCCTTTTGATCTTCACACCGACAGATCATCGCTTTGCGTTGCTGACTTTCGTCGCAGGTTCGGGACTTGGATATTATCTTGAGCTGTGGGGCACCACGCGCGAATGCTGGACGTATTACACAGTTGAAACGCCGCCGCTGTTTGCGGTGCTTGCGCATGGCATGGCGGCTGTCGCTTTTTGGAGAGCGGGGTTATTGGTAAAGATAGTTTTGGAGAAAGTTGGTAGAGGACGGTCGTAGCGGGTGGTCGACAGTAAATAATAGATGGTTTGAAAGTGGAATCCGCAAGACGGTCAGCCTTCTGCGGTTTTTATCTTAATGTCTTAAAGGATTGGAAGGCTCTCGAAATAGAATCGTCTGTCAAGGGATGGGACGCGATTGTGATGTTCATCCTCTTGACAGGTGGGGGAATGATTGTAGAATGTGACTTACAGGTCATGTGACCTCCAGGTCACATTCTTTATGCCAAAACAAACCTTTCTTAACATCCCCGAAGGAAAACGGAGAAATATTATCGGCGCCGCGATCGACGAGTTTGCGGAGTACGGGTTGGAGAACGCATCCACGAACCGTATTGTTGCCAACAGCGGCATTTCAAAAGGGAGCTTCTACCAGTATTTTGAAGATAAGCAGGATGTATTCATGTATTTGCTGACTGTGCTGGAGCGAGAAAAGTTGGAATACTTCAAAGGCAGGCATCCGCTGACCACAAACATGGATACTTTTCAATATTATCGATGGATGGTCAAGGTGGGCATGGAATTCAACTCCACCTATCCACGCATGGTACAAGCCATCGGCCGCGTATTACTGGGCGAGGGGTTGTATTATGGAAAGAATTTTGCAGGTTTTCGTCAGAAGACGACCCACGCACTTGAGAGGATGATCAAACAGGCCATCGCACACGGCGAAGTCGACCCAAGTGTGGATGTGAACCTGGCGGTGATGATCATGGAAACATGGAGCAATGCGATCAGTACCTATTTCCTGAATGAAGGTTTGAAACACAGGGATATTATGAAATGGGTGCGCTCCGCAAAGACCCAGGAAACCATAGATAAATTGCTATATGTTATGGAATACGGTTTACGAAAAACGGAATCAGAATTTACAACAAGCAGATGATATGAAAGGAAATCACCATGATCTTGTTTCTGCGCCTTGCATGGCGTAATGTTTGGAGACAGCGTCGCAGGACATTTTTGATCGCCGTTGGCATGGGCGTGACGATGTCCCTGCTGGTGCTGTACGATGGTGTCATCGCGGGCTTTGAACAGGCCATTTACGGCAACGCCATCCAGTTATTGGGAGGCAATGTTCAAGTGCATGCTCCCGGTTACAACGAGAAGGCGGGACGGAAACCCTTACTGCCATTGAACGACCCGGATTCTATCATTCGAGCCGCGGAGGCGCAGCCCGAGGTAATTGTTGCATCGCAACGCATCGTTACAAATGGGTTGGTGACAAATCGTGAAGGCGCATTTTCCGTCTCGATTATCGGTGTTGAAACTGACAAGGAAACCCGGATCAGCCCGGTGGCAGATAATATCTCAAAGGGACGTTACCTCAACCCGGACGATGGCGACCTGATCGTGATCGGACAGGGACTTGCCACCGCCATGGGCATCGCGGTCGGCGACCGCATCACAATGGCTGGCAGCTCAACCCATGAACAGACACGTCAACGTACGATGACAGTTGTCGGTATCTACGATGTGGGCGTACCTTCGATCGAGAAGACCACCATTTACATGTCCCTCTTGGAAGCGCAACAGTTGTTCGGACTGGATGGACAGGTAACCGAGATTGTAATTTCCCTGAAACAGATCGGACAGGAAGCGGGTGTGATGAGCGCCATCGACAAGTCAGCACCGGGTTATGAAGTGGAAAGTTGGGAAACCAGTATCCCTGATCTGAAACAAACCCTGGAAATGAAAACATCTGTGATGAGCATTTTTGGCATATTCATGCTGGGTATTGCCGCGATTGGCATTCTCAACCTGTTGATGATGGCGGTCTTCGAGCGCACGCGCGAGATCGGTATCATCGGCGCACTGGGATTGAAACCGCGCCAGATCACGATCATTTTCCTTCTCGAGGGAATTTTGATCGGTGTGATGGGTGCAGTCATAGGCGCCATCCTGGGCACGGCCATTAATGGGGCGCTCGGCTATTACGGGCTTGATTACAGCGCGTTCGCCAATTTGACCGAATACACTGCCCTGATCAGCGGCCGCATCTATTCCCAAATCGTACCGATGAAAGTGCTTCAACATGCATTCACGGTTGCCATTATTGCCGCGCTGGCCGCGCTTTACCCGGCAATTGAAGCCTCAAGGCGTGAACCGGCTGAGGCGTTGCATTACGTATAGTCTGCTCCAAGCCGCCGTCATCGGCGGCGGTCGCCGGGGACGGCGACCTGAGCAAAGAGGAAATCTTATGCTGAATTATTTCAAGATGGCTTATCGTAACCTGGGCAGGCACCGCCGCCGTTCGTTTCTTTCGGGGCTGGCTCTTGCCATGGGGACTGCCTTATTGATGTTCATCGCCGCCTTCTTTCAGGGCGAAATGCGCAGTTCCCTGGAAACCACCCTGCGCCTCAACAGCGGACATATCCAGGTGCGGGATGCGGATTATGATCCCGACAAACTCAGCGTTGCCTGGGAGTATCTAATCGAGAACCCGGGACGGGTTGCGGCGAAGATCGAAGCGTTGGATCAAGTTGCGGTGGCGACACCGCGTTTGATGGCAAGCGGAATTATTTCGGTGCAGAATGATTCCATCGGCGTTGAGATCATGGGCATCGATCCCGCTTCTTCAGCGAATGATCCATACCGCACACTGGTCTCCGG
Organism: uncultured Anaerolinea sp.; assembly: GCA_964511765.1. GTDB lineage: Bacteria > Chloroflexota > Anaerolineae > Anaerolineales > Villigracilaceae > Villigracilis. Next base: position 25,144 of record CAZEGE010000017.1, on the reverse strand, counting down.
CGAGTTCCTCTCCGCAGACGACCGCGAAGGTATTTTGATCGGATATCCGCTTGCTCAAAACCTGGGATTGAACGTTGGTGATCAACTCAAACTATTGGTGAACACATCCGAAGGCAATGTCGACGAACAGCAATTTACGGTGCGCGGTATCTTCACCACCGGCACAACCGCGTATGACAAAGGGATCGTGTTCCTGCCGCTCGCCAAGGCTCAGGCGTTTTCGGGCGCAGGCGACCATGCCAGCATGATCTTTATCCTTCTGGATGACCGCGAACAAGCCGACGCTGTTGCCGCCACGATTCCCAGCCAAAACTTTCAAGTCAAAACATGGCAACAGTTGAACGAACTGCTCGTGCTGATCAACGATTTTTCGAATGCCTACCTGACCTTTATCAATCTGATCGTGTTGGGTGTGACAGCTACTGTGATCATCAACACGCTGCTCATGTCTGTCTTCGAGCGCACACGTGAGATCGGCATTCTGACCGCCATCGGCATGAAAGGACGCCAGATCATCGCCCTCTTTCTTGCCGAAGCAAGTTTGCTGGCTTTGGGCGGAATCACTTTTGGCTCATTGGCTGGTTGGGCGCTTTCCGCCTACTTTGAAAAAGTCGGCATTTACTTTGGAGACCTGGGGATCAGCGGCGATATGATCCTTCAGGATCGTATCTACCCCTACCTGACCCTGGGTTCTGCCATCAACCTGATCGTTACTGCATTCATCATTACCATACTGGCTTCACTCTACCCGGCACGGATGGCTTCCCGCATGGAACCCGTCGAAGCGTTGCACAGTGCACAGTAAAGGAGAATCAAAATGGAAGTCGCAAAATTAACAGATGTCACCCGCGTATACAAAATCGGCGAGGTTGAGACCCGCGCCTTGAACGGCGTCAGCATAACAATTGGGGATGGTGAGTTCACTTCACTTGTCGGGCCTTCCGGTTCCGGCAAGACCACCCTCCTGCAACTCATTGGTTGTCTCGATAAGCCCACCTCTGGCAAAGTGGTCATCACAGGCAAAGAGACCACCAACCTCAACCGCAATCAGCGTGCCGACCTGCGCAAAGGGACGATCGGTTTCGTATTTCAATTCTTTGCACTCATTCCCACCCTGACCGCCTACGAGAATGTGGAAATGCCGCTCCTGCTCAACGGCAGGAGCCCGGTTGAGCGCAAACAACGCGTGATGGAATTGCTCAAGGCAGTGGATATGACTGACCGTGCCCGACACCGTCCCGATCAGTTGAGCGGCGGTCAACAGCAGCGTGTGGCTGTGGCGCGGGCGCTGTCCACCAATCCAAAAATGATCCTGGCCGACGAACCCACCGCAAACCTGGATACCGAAAACGGCGAGCAGGTGATGGAAATCATGCAGAAACTAAACCATGAAACCGGTACGACGTTCGTATTTGCCACCCATGACCCGCGAGTTATCAAGTATGCGCGCCGAGTTGTTACCCTGCAAGATGGGTTGATAACAAAAGACAGCAAGGTACCTGCCAAATAAGGCTTGGAGATTAAACATATGAAAAAGCTTTATTGGATAATACTAATTATTTTGGCGCTTGTACTAGCCGCCTGTGGCCAGTCCAATACGCCGCAACCCATTCCGACTATCTCTTTGGATGGCGGTCAACCACCATCAAGTTCTCAACCCAGCAGTGGAGATACGGTCTCTGCTTCTGCAATGATTGTCCCGTTGGCTGAAGCGCATCTTTCGTTTACCAGTGTAGGACGAGTCACATCGGTCAATGTACAGGTTGGGGATAAGGTGGAAGCGGGACAGGTCCTCGTCGAGTTGGATACTTCGATTTTGGAGGCAAAGGTCAAAGAAGCAGAAGCCAACCTGGCGTTTGCGGAGACTGATCTCAAGTATTTGATCCGCGTCATAGGTTGTCGAGGGGAGGGGTGCACGCCCAGTTATAAACACATTGAAGTGGCTGAAAATGAAGTCGCCCGCGCGCAAGCCCTGGTTGATTCTGCAAAGGCAACTTTGGACGCACAATCGCATCTGACCGCGCCGTTTGCTGGTACCGTTATATCTGTTGATATTTCCCCGGCTGAAACAGTTGTGCCGGGTGAAGTGGTGATCGTATTAGGCGATCTATCCCGTTTTCGGATTGAAACAACTGATTTGAGCGAACGGGATATCAATAAAGTAAAAATTGGTCAAAATGCCAATGTGTTTGTGGATGCATTGGATAAAGAATTTGCAGGCAAAGTGGTCGAGGTTGCCCTCACCTCAACCACGCTGGGCGGGGATGTGGTTTACAAAGTGACCATTGATTTCAATCGACAGCCTCAAGGTTTGCTGTGGGGCATGAGCGCGGATGTCGATATCCATGTTAAAAAATAAGGCAGGGAGATTGAGGAGTTATAAAATGAAACGAATTGGCTGGTCGATCCTTGCTCTGACCATCGTCCTGACTGCCTGTGGAAAAGCAACTGCGGCTGCAGTCCCTCCTGCCTCACCCACGCCTGTTGAAGAGATCATAGCGTCCAACCCTGATATTGTTGTTGCTTCTGCGCTTGTCATCCCTGCCCAAATCTCTCAATTGGGTTTTCCCATCTCCGGGCTGGTAAAGGAAGTAAGTATTAAAGAAGGCGATAAAATTCAGGCAGGACAAACACTGGTTGCGCTTGATACTCCCGAATTGAAATTCGCAGTTGTGGCAGCGGAAGCGGCTTATAACTCGGCAAGTCTCAATGCCGAGCTGCAGGATATGGATCGCGTAATGGTTGTTAAAAAACCATTCGGGCACGTTACCTTTGTCAGCCTGCCTCATGAAGTGAAGTTCAAGGCGATAGCAAAGGCCGACCAGGCTCAAGCCGTGTTGGAATCCGCACAGGCTAATTTGGCGCAAACCATCCTTATCGCGCCTCATGCTGGGACAGTGACTTCGATCGATGTGAAGCCGGGCGAGCTTGTTCAGGTGGATCAATCCATTCTTACGCTTGCCAAATTGGATGCCTTGCAAATTGAAACTACAGACCTCAGCGAGCGCGACATTGTCCGTGTGAAAACCGGTCAAAGCGTGGATATTTACATCGAAGCCTTGGACGTGACTGTAACAGGAAGAGTGCTTCGTATTTCTCCCATGGCTGAAACGGTCGGTGGGGACGTGGTTTATCCCGTCACCATTCAATTGAATAAACAACCCGCTGGATTGTTATGGGGCATGACGGCTGAAGTGAGAATACAAACGGATTAATATTCTAGACATCCGGGTTTTGCAAGAGTTGGATGTCTAAAAGCGCCATTCGAACGTCCGAGAAATCCAATATTCATTTGAACGGATCTCTATAATCGGCAGGCAATAATAAAAGGAATATTCCATGACCGTCATCACAGTCATCGGCGCAGGCAGTGCATCATTTGGTGAGAATACCCTCTCTGCCATTCTCCGTTCCAAAAAATTAAAAGGCTCAACCTTGCGCCTGGTGGACCGCAATGCACAAAGCCTTGATATTGTTCACAGGCTGGCGCATCGATTAAATAAGGAATGGAATTCAGGATTTATGGTCAGCGCATATGCGAACCATAAGGACGCGCTGGAAGGCGCGAATTTTGTTGTCTCGGCCATTGAAGTCGGTCCGCGTGAGGAATTGTGGAAATCTGATTTTGAAATTCCATTGAAATATGGCGTGCGTCAACCGTATGCAGAAAATGGCGGTCCCGGTGGCTTTGCACATGCCGCACGTAATATAAAGCCAGTCCTGGAAATTGTCCGTGATATGGAGCAGGCCTGCCCTGGTGCGTGGTTTATCAACTTCACAAATCCAATGGTGCGTATCTGCGACCTGGTTAACCGTCACAGCAGGATAAAAGCGGTTGGTTTATGTCATCAAATTTATAGCGGTTATTGCATGGTGGGAGTTGCGCTTGCCAAAGATCTCGGGATTCGAGTGCCGGAGGGTCTTGAAGGTGTGCATGCCGACGTCATGCAGCATCCGCTTCAACACATGATCATGGATCAGACCGTCCCATTGGTGGATATCCGTGCTGCAGGCACCAATCATTTTTCATGGATCATTTCCGTCCACGACAAACGCACAGGCCAGGATTTGTATCCGCTCTTGAAGAAACGCTTCTTCGAACTTGATGAAAAGTTTGAACCGCTCACGCAGCGCGTCTTTCATGACTTTGGCCTGTTTCCCATTCCCGGAGATACCCATCTCTGTGAATACCTTCCGTGGATGAGCGATCCCATTACCAAGCCCTGGGAAAAGTTCAACATCCGCTTGTACGACTGGGAGGTGATGGCCGGTCTGCGGGATTTCAGTCTGGATAGATTAAATGAAATGGCAGACGGCAATTTGACAGTTGAAAGCCTGCTCGAAACAGATTCGGAAGGCGCATTGGAGATGATCGAAAATATTGCCCTGGCAGGCAATCATTATCACCTCGCTGCAAACCTTCCCAATGTCGGGCAGATTGCAAACCTGCCACTGGGTGCCACCGTCGAGACCCCGGTTCATGTAAATGGGGCAGGGATCCATCCCGTTCATGTCGGGTCGCTGCCGCAACCCATTGCCGAGTTGTGCCGCCGGGAATTGATGGTCGCGCAATTGTCTGTGGACGCGGCTGTTGAAGGCAGTTACGAAAAAGCATTGCAGTGCCTTTTGCTCGACCCTGTCGTCCATGATATGGATACCGCCAAAAATATTCTTGACGATTACTTGAAGACCTATAAAGAACACCTTCCCCAATTCCATAAATAAAATATTGTGCTGCGCCAATTTATGTGCTGTGATTATCAAAGACGGGCATCTCGCCCGTCTTTGAATCTTAATAACGTTAATAACGTTAAAGACCTTAAAGAAAACTGCCCAATAAAACATGTAAAAGCACCAATAACACTTATAATATTTTAAGATAACTGTATGCTCAAAAACCTTTACATATATCAATAGTTGTATACAATAAATACATAATCTTGATTGAATCATCATGATTATGTATTGGATAACAGATTTGAAAACAATAAACATGATTCAACGTAATGGCATTGATAATCAGATAACGAAGAAATGACAATAAAGGAAAGATCATGTACATTTGTGTATTAACAAGCATGCCGGACGAAAACGATGTCCCTTACGATCCATCACCCTATATGAACGGATATCGTTGGAAACAGCATTTGGTACAACCGACAAACGTTGAGCTGCAAATAAAAAGCCTCATCGATGAAGGGGTTGATGCGTTTGTTAATTTGTGCGACGGTACTCCCGACGATGCCCTTTCCGGCATCGCTCTTGTGCATGCGCTGGAAAAATATAATGTCGCCTTCACAGGCGCCGATTCGAAATTCTTTGATCCCACGCGGGATGAAATGAAAAACGCTGCCCGTCGTGTTTCCGTCCCCACGCCCAAATGGATCTTTGTCAATCGCGTGGAGGATGCGGAAAAGGTTGCAAAGCGTTTGAAATTCCCCATGTTGGTCAAACCGCCGCATGGTTACGCCAGTGTTGGCATCCGCCGCAATTCCCGTGTGGAAAATATCGAGCAATTGCGTGAACAACTAAAACTTGAAATTAATGAATTCGGTCGGGCGTTGATCGAGGAGTTTATTGAAGGACGCGAATTCACCTGCCTGATTGCAGAGAACCCGTCTGATATCAGAAAACCGCTCACATTTACTCCGGTTGAGTTTATCTTTCCTGACGGCGAATCCTTCAAACACTATGACATGAAATGGGTTGAATACGAAAAAATGTCTGTGGCTGTGGCTGCCGACCCGCGCATTGAAAAAACACTGCGTGAGCAAACCAGGCGGGTCTTCGAGGAATTGGACGGCAATGGCTATGCCCGTTGTGATTATCGCATGGATGCAGACGGCGTGATCCATATGCTTGAGATCAACCCGAATTGCGGCATCTTCTATCCGCCTCATGAGCCCGGCTCTGCCGATTTCTCGCTTCTCAACGACCCGGTCTTCAACCATACCAAGTTCATGAAATTGATCATCCGAAACGCTCAAAAGCGGAAGACCCTCATCACTGCGGAAAAGATCGTCAAACGCCAAGCCCGCAAACGCCCTGTCAAAGTCGAACAGATGGCGTACAGCTAGCAATAAAAACGGACACGCGACCGCGTGTCCGTTTTTTTATGACTTAACTATGCTTGCGCCCTCGCTTGCCTTGCAAATGTAAACACTCGCCTCCAAACCTGACCTTTGCCTGTACGCCGTTACAACAGCGTTTACAAAATCTTTGGCATTCTCGTTCTGAACCAAGGCAATCGCACAGCCGCCAAACCCGGCACCTGTCATGCGTGCGCCATGGCAACTCTTCTGTTCGCGTGCGCAAGCCACCATGATGTTGAGCGCGTCATTGGTGACTTCAAAGTCATCACGCAGGCTGTCGTGACTGGCATTGAATAGTTCTCCCATTCTATTTACATTTTCATCTTTCATGGCTTCAACCGCTTCAAGCACGCGCGCATTCTCTGTGATGATGTGCCTTGCTCTTTTTATAACAGAGTCATTCAACCTGTTTTTTGATTTAATGTTGAATTCTTCCACTGTCACATCTCTCAAAGTCTTTACGCCCAACCAGCGTGCCGCCTCTTCGCATTGACTGCGTCTTTCGTTATAAGCTGAGTTTACCAATCCGCGCCTGGTGGATGTATCAAGAATTACAAGCGCAACATCCATTGGCAGGGGAACATGTTGAAATTCAAGCGACCGGCAGTCCAAAAATAAAGCATGGCCTTCCCTGCATACTGCGCTCGCCATTTGATCCATGATGCCGCAATTGACCCCGACCCATTCATTCTCTGCTTTTTGTGCGATTTTGGCCATCTTTGGGGCATCCCATGCAAAGCCAGAGACTGCCGCAAAAGCGCGCGCCGTCGCTAATTCCACCGCGGCAGAGGAGGATAGGCCTGCCCCGCGAGGGACATTGCCGGTCATCACTGCGTCGAAGCCGTTTAATTCGTACCCCGCTCTTATTAATTGATAGGCAACACCTTTTGGATATTCGACCCAGTCACTGCCTTTGATGAGGGAATTCAATTCGAATGCCGACTCAACTTGCAGGTCCAGAGACAGGATGCGCACGACTTTATCCGCTCGAGGGCGAAGGGCAAGCCACACGGAATGATCAAGCGCCATGGGCAGGACAAAGCCGTCGTTGTAGTCTGTATGCTCGCCAATTAAATTAACTCGTCCTGGTGCACGGACAATGATTTCACAGTCGAAGTTAAAATAGGAAGCGAAAAATTGCTTAAGCTTTTGGATATCCATAATTGCGGTTATACCATAGCAGAGGTAATGTAGCCGGCCCAGGATGCTCCGCCCCCTGGATCATATCAGACTGGAAGATACACTATCTACCCATCAGAATATGGGAAAATATGCCATTGAATTCCAAACGGCTTTGGGTACAATATAAGGGCTTATGATGTATCCAAGGTTCGCTGACCCAGGAATCGGGTTCATCAGACCCGAAATGGGTCAAACTCCGGAAAGATCAGATTGACATGAACCCACAGGTCTGCTGGAAAAACCGCTGAATCGGTTCGCAGAGTTGGATCATCATTTGCATTAGGAAAATCACCAGGAGAAGACAATGCCCATTCCACAAATTCTAGAGGTTGTCGTAAGCCTCATCGTTATCTATTATCTTTTGGGTTCCGTGGTTTCGCTTATTACACAATGGATCAATGAAGCATTTGAGACACGCGGGAGAGCGTTGCGCCAATATCTGATAAAAATCGTGGGGGAGAATAGGATCGAAGACCTTCTGAATATGCCGCAACTCCAGGCATTGCGCCCCATCCGTTATAAAAGTGTTTTGAGTGTATTTGGTTCATCTACTGAACCCAAATTACTGGAGAAAATCCCGGTTGCAGTTTTGGTGGACACGTTTTTTGATCTTTCTGGTTTAACTGCCAGGAAGGAAATGGATTTGCTGGAACTGGCTGAATTGATAGACAAACTTCCGGATTCTGAAGGTAAAAATGCATTTATCAGTTGGATCAATCAAGGCGTGACTAATCTCGATGATCTGCGTATGCGCACCTCTGCTTACTTCACCGGAATGCTGGAACAAGCAGCGGCTACATTCCGCGCACGTGCGCGTAGCATTGTGATCATATTATCCATTGGAATTACGCTTCTCTTTGGCGCCGATAGCATTCAACTTGTAAGGACGTTATGGACGAATACCGAGTTACGCGCCGTCGCCGGTGCCAAGGCAGCCATGGTCGTACAGCAGGAGGGAACAGATACGAGTATTGATAACCTGATACAGGAATTGGGCGATCTCACACTTAGGTTCGGCTGGTGGCAGACACAACAATACCCGCAGGGTCCTGATACACAAGCTTGGGCTTTGTTCATCTTCTTCAAGGCGCTTGGACTGGGTGTCACTGCCACAGCAGTTTCACAAGGTTCATCCTTCTGGTATGATTTATTGAAAAAAATCACATCTCCAGCCAAAAGTAGTGGGGCAGACAGTTCTCAATATAGTGAAGCCCGGGGATAAATCAAATTTACCAGGCGCTTAGATAAGACATCCGGGTTCTTGGGGAACCCGGATGTCTTATTATTTGCTGGACCACCTGGCATAAACCGCCTGTGAAAGCAGGCGGTTTGCGCTTGTTTCGCGCGTGACCAATTCGCCGCTGCCAATATCTCCTGTATATTTATTCATCATTTCAGCAAGCGCCTGTGCCACATGGATCGCGGATGCGCGGACTGCATAGACGGTGACGATCACGAAGAGCGGATGATTACTCAGGCAGGCTCGGCACAGATCCAATAAGTTGGGCAGGGATTTATACACTTCCCACACTTCGCCCTTGGGTCCGCGCCCGAATTTTGGAGGATCAAGAATAATGCCGTCGTATTTCACACCTCGTTTCGCCTCACGTTGGACGTATTTCATGGCGTCCTCCACAATCCAACGAATGGGCTTGTCGCTTAAGCCCGATAGTTCCTGATTTTCACGCGCCCAGCTGACGGACTTTTTGGATGCATCCACATGCGTCACCTGTGCGCCAGCCGCCGCCGCCGCGAGAGAAGCCAGACCCGTATAACCAAATAGGTTGAGGATATTTGGCTGGCGATCCGCCTTTCGGACGGAATCAGCCATAAAATCCCAATGCGAGGCGACTTCAGGAAAGACACCCAGGTGACGCCCAGGCGTCGTCATTGCCCAAAACCTTAGTGGGGCCTCTCCATTTCGGAGGGAGGTTGGGGAGAGAGAGGAGAGGGGATAGTTCATTACCCATTTCTCATCCACTTTCTTTTTGAAATCCCAATGACCGCCGCTTTCCTCGCCCGTGGGTTGAAAAACCGCGTGTGCATTGTTCCATTCTGATGCAGAAGCTGCACGGCTCCACATCGCCTGGGACTCTGGGCGGGCAAAAATATATTTACCGAAACGCTCCAATTTCAAGCCGTCGCCAGAATCAAGCAGTTCATAATCTTTCCAATGAGTGGATTCGAGCAGGGAGAAGGGAAATGATGTCATTTGTGACCAGTCTGATGGTTGCATAAAGTGGGCAATCTATATAAGCTACTTGTATTTTTCCCGAAAAAGCGTATAATGTGGGACAAAGTGGTAGAAAATGGTAGATGAACGCCGGGTGTCCCGGCGTTCACCGCATTAAAGGACAATTAGCACAAATGTTCTTAGGTAACTTCCAACACAACCTTGATGATAAGGGCCGCCTGATGATCCCGGCGCGCTTCCGTGAGTTGTTGGAAGGCGGCGCTTTCATCACACAGGGATTTGATAAATGTGTCATGGTCATGACAGAGTCTTATTTCAAACAGGTCTATGAGCGCATTGAAACCATGAATCTTGCGGATCCCACTGCCCGTCTCTTGCGCCGTTTGATCCTGTCCAATGCCTATCCTGTGGAAGCGGACAAGGTGGGGCGCATTCTTATGCCGCTAAACTTGCGCGCTTTCCTTGGAATTGAAAACGGAGAGTTGGTCGTGGCAGGGCAGGGCGAATATTTCGAAGTGTGGACGCCCGCATTGTGGAACGAACAAATGGCAAAACTGCAGGATACCGAAGCCAACAACGCGCGCTTCTCTACGCTGGATCTTTCGAAAACAAAATTGTAGAGACAATGCTGATCCCTGTCCCTATCGTGATGCAGAACATATGATGCCACACAAACCTGTACTTTACCAAGAGATTATACACGCTCTGCAACCCCACCGCGGTGGTCGTTATGTGGATGGTACTTTGGGCGCGGGCGGTCACGCTCGCGGGATCCTGGAGGCTTGCGCGCCAGATGGGTCTTTGCTCGGTCTTGACGTTGACCCGCAGGCTTTGGCGCTTGCTCGTGAGACCTTGGCTCCTTACGAGGGGCGCATTCATCTCGTGCAAGCCTCCCACATAACGCTCAGCGAACAACTGGCCGCATTGAAATGGGATTTGGTGGATGGCATTGTGCTCGACCTCGGCGCATCGTCCATGCAGTTTGATGACGCCGGGCGCGGTTTTTCATTTATGCAGGATGGTCCGCTCGATATGAGATTTGGCCCACATGCATTGATGAGCGCGGAGCAGATCGTCAACACCTTCGACGAAAGGGAACTGGCTGACATCATCTTCCGCTATGGTGAAGACCGTGACTCAAGAAGGATCGCCAAAGCCATTGTCATGAACAGACCGCTGCGCACTACCCGTGAGCTGGTCGCTGTGATCGAGAAAGCCTCTCCCCGAAGAGGGGAACGGGTACACCCCGCGACGCAGACCTTTCAGGCTTTGCGTATCGTCGTCAATGACGAATTGGCGGCAGTGGAGAAAACACTTCCGCAAGCCGTGGCGGCTTTGAGGTCCAGTGGAAGATGCGCAGTAATCTCCTTCCATTCGCTGGAAGATCGGATTGTCAAGGATTATTTTCGTGAGCAGGGCAAGGACATTGTCAATCCGCCCTACGAACCTAAATATGCGGAGGAGCGGAAGGCAATTGTGAAGCTGGTCAATAAGAAACCGATATTGCCCTTTGATGAAGAGATCAAAGATAACCCAAGGGCGCGCAGCGCCAAACTTAGAGTTGTTGAAAAAATATGAACATACCGAACGTAAATCACTACATCCACGCTTATAAGGTCGCGCCCTGGCGGATTCAACGCCAGTGGATCGGCAACGCTTTGCTTGCAGTGGTTGCGCTTGCCATGGTTGCCACCGTTTATTTGAATATCACTTCACGGGCTGCAATTGCCGGGCGCGAGATCCAGGATTTGACTTATTCCATTGCTGTCAGCCAGCAGGTGAGCGGGGATTTACAGACACAGCTCGCTTCACTAACATCTGCGAGCGCCATGGAAAACCGCGCGCGTGCGCTTGGCTTTCGCCCAATCGAACCTGATGAGGTGGAGTATCTGGTTGTGCCGGGTTATTCCGCGCCCCAGCCATATATTTTATCTTCCGCACCGCAACTGCAATTGAGGGCCCTGACTATTTCACCGGAATTTAATCAGTCTTTATTGGATTGGCTGGATGAAAAAATATCAACCTCTCGAGGCGCGCGATGAGACAGCAATATGCGCGCCGCACCCAGGTGTTGGTCGGTGTGATGGGGTTCATTGCGCTTGCCATCATAGTGCAAATGACTCGTATTCAAAACAGCGCCGAAGCGGATGTCTTTCGCCAGCAGGCGGCGAACTATGCTTATGAGTTGCGCACTTTTTTCCCAAATCGCGGCGAGATCTATGACCGCAATGGCCGTTTGCTGGCCGGGAATAGGACCGTATACGAGATCGGTGTTGACCTTAATACCGTCAAGGATCCTCATGCAATTGCGTATGCAGTGAGTACGGAACTCGGCATGGACTACAACCAGATCATAGACGTAATTCAAAATCCGCCCGAAGGTCTTTCGTATATCGTCATGGCGGATTTTATCGAGGCGCAGCAGGCCCTAAATCTTCAAGAGTTGAAGAAGGTTTTGCAGGAACAGGCTCCGCAGGGAAGCCTTGGCGGGTTGACGGGCCTGCAGTTCAAATCCCATCCACAACGCAGCTATCCTGAAGATGCGCTTGCTTCAAATATAATTGGCTTTGTGAACCGTGAGGGACGCGGTTACTATGGCATTGAAGAAAAATACGATACTTTGCTGGCGGGCAACCCAGTGCAGGTGCCTGTTCCCACAGATCCGAACAAGGCCTTTGAGATTCCACGCGTGCCGGATGGTACGACTCTCATCCTTACCATTAACCGAGACCTGCAAGCTGCTGCTGAACAAATACTGGATGAGTCCCTGCTTGAGTATGGTGCGCAGGGCGGCACCATTGTCGTGATGGATCCGCGAAATGGAGAATTGCTGGCGAATGCCGCCACCCGCCGCATGGACTTGAATCAATTCTGGAATTACGGCGCGATCTATGACAATGCCAGCGAGTTCAACCCGGCCATTTCAAAACCCTATGAACCCGGCTCTGTGACAAAAATCTTTACCATGGCCGCCGCGTTGGATAGCGGCAGTGTTACACCTGGTACGACCTATCTTGATACAGGTTCCATTCTTGTGGGGGGGGCCGTCATCCAAAACTGGAATCAGGAGCCCTGGGGTGTGCAGGATATGACCGGCTGTTTACAACACTCGCTCAACGTGTGCATGGCTACGATTTCCACGAAAATGGGCGCAGGTACTTTTTATAGTTACATGGATAACTTCGGTTTCGGACATCTCACAGGGGTTGATATGGCCGGGGAAGCCGCAGGCAGGCTCAAGATTCCGGGTGATGAGGATTGGTATCCCGTTGACCTCGGCACAAATTCATTTGGTCAGGGTTTGACAGCTACACCGCTCCAGATCATGATGGCTGCCTCCTCCATTGTCAATCATGGACGCACTGTCATACCGCATGCACTTTATGCAATGGTGCGCGACGGGCGTCAATACAATGTGCCCGCGCAATTCGCTGGCACACCCATCTCTGCGCAAACCGCAGACACGCTTTCCGGAATGCTAAGCGTCTCGCTTGAAACAGAAGGGTCGCTCGCGCTTGTGCCCGGGTATCGTGTTGCCGGCAAGACGGGCACCGCGCAAATCCCGGTGAATGGATTTTACGACAACACAAAAACCAATGCATCCTTCATTGGCTGGGGACCCGTTGATGATCCGCAATTCATGATCTATGTCTGGCTTGAGCGTCCGTCTATTTCCATCTGGGGCTCTGAAACCGCCGCCCCTGTCTTTGGCAAAATGGCAGAAAAGACCGTCATCCTTTTGGATATTCCCCCGGACCTTATCCGACAAAAACTCGTGGCAAAATAATATGCTGACACTTGCTGATGCCCTCGAAGCCCTTACCACCGTTCGCGTTGCGAACGCAACGGCAGCCATCGCAGAAGCCGCGATAGACTCGCGTCAGATGATCCCCGGCTCGCTTTTTGTGGCAATCCCCGGCGAAAATGTGGATGGGCATGACTTTATTGCAGAGGCGTTCAAGAGGGGGGCAACTTTCGCTTTAATTCAAAGGGAAGTCCCCGCCTCCTTCGCTACCCTTGACTTGCGTGCCGGCCTATCGACCGATTCTCCCCTCAAGCTTGATGCTCCCCTCTGTCTGCGCGTTGAGAACACCCTTTCAGCCCTGCAGCAGATCGCCCGTTTCTGGCGTCGCAAATTGGATCTGCGAGTCGTCGGCATCACCGGCAGTGTCGGAAAATCCACCACAAAAGAAATGGTTGCCGAGGTTCTTGGCACGCGCTTTCGCACGCTGAGAAACCCCGGCAATTTAAATAATGAAATCGGTTTGCCGCTTACCATCTTAAAACTCAGCTCTGAATATGAACGGGCTGTGTTGGAAATGGGGTTTTACGTCCCTGGCGAAATCCAATTCCTTTGCGACATAGCCATGCCTCAAATTGGCGTCGTCACCAATGTTGGGACGGTACATGCTGAGCGGGCCGGCTCGCAGGAAGCGATTGCGCGAGGCAAAAGCGAATTGATCCAATCCCTTCCATCCGACGGGGTTGCCATTCTTAATTTTGACGATCCCTGGGTTCGCAAAATGGAGGAAAAATCAAAAGCACGGGTATTCTTCTATGGGCTTTCACCCGAAGCAGACCTCTGGGCAGACCAGATCGAAGGACTGGGCCTGGATGGAATTCGCCTTCGTTTGCACTATAAAAGCGAGATCTTACATTCGCATGTCCCCATGATTGGTCGGCACTCGGTTCATACTGTTTTGCGTGCTGCCTCCGTCGGCTTGAATGATGGTTTGACCTGGCAGGAAATTTTCGAAGGCCTTTCACATGGACACGCGCAATTGCGACTTGTGGCTGTCCGCAGCGGGAACGGCGCATTGATCCTTGATGACACCTATAATGCCTCGCCGGAATCCATGCTGGCTGCCTTGAATTTGTTGGACGAATTGGACGGACGCAAGATCGCCGTTCTGGGTGATATGCTTGAGTTGGGTCCGTACGAAAAACAGGGGCATGAGATCGTTGGCATGCGTGCCGCTCAAGTGGCAAAGGTTTTGCTTACGCTTGGTCCCCGCGGACACATGATTGCAGATGCCGCGCGGCGCGCTGGAATGAAGCCTGCACAAATTATTGAGTTCAAAAAATCTGAACTTGTGGTGGATTGGTTGAATAAAAATCTTACATCAAACGATACTGTCCTCATCAAGGGCTCCCATGGTTTACGCATGGATCACATCACCGCCGCCCTGGAGGTCAGCTCATGAGACAGATTGCGCTCTCGCTCAGCCTCGCAGGTCTTGCCTTTATCATGACCGCCATTTGGGGCGGACCCCTGCTTCGTATCCTGCGCCATTTTAAGGTTGGCAAGATCATCCGCGTCGAAGAACCTGATTCACATCGCGTAAAGATGGGCACGCCAACCATGGGTGGGGTCATGTTCATTTTGTCGGTGTTGTTGCTCAGCGGGCTGTTGAATGCAGTGGCCTTGATCGGCGTGGTCACCGGCGGCGTGGGGCGTTCGGTTCTTTTGCCGATGGCTGTCATGTTTGGGTATGCCATCCTGGGTGCAGTGGATGATTGGGAGGGTATTCGTGGCAGGCGCAAGGGCGATGGAATGCGTGCCCGCACCAAATTCATGTTCCAGGTGCTGCTTGCCCTAGGTACTGCTTATGTTTTGAAATATGTGATCAATGCGCCGGATGCTTACATCCCCGGTTTGTTCTTCGAAGTTGAACTTGGCTGGCTCTATGTGCCGATTGCCGCCTTCATAATTGTTGCCGAATCAAATGCAATTAACTTTACAGATGGCCTTGATGGACTGGCCGGCCTGATTGCCGCCACAGCCATTGCTGCATTTGGCGGCATTGCCCTTATGCAGGAACAGGTGTATCTCGCACGGTTTTGTTTTATTTTGGTCGGCGCGCTCTTTGGCTTTTTGTGGTTCAACGTCCATCCCGCTGAACTCATCATGGGAGATACGGGTTCGCTGGCTCTTGGCGCGGTGCTGGCGGTCGTCGCGCTGATGACGGGACAATGGCCCATGTTATTGGTCATTGGCATAATTCCGCTGAGTGAGATGCTGAGCGTGGTGATACAAATCGGTTATTTTAAATGGACGAAAGGCAAACGTTTTTTCAAGATGGCGCCCATTCATTTGCATTTTGAACTACTCGGCTGGAGTGAAACGCAGGTTGTGCAGCGCTTCTGGCTCATTGGTTTGATGGCCGCATTAATCGGCATTGGATTGTCACAAGTGTAGATATCAGGCTGATTTGCAGGATACGCCCCCGAATCAGCCATGAAAAATATGAAGACAAATTGGAACGGAACCCGCACCCTCATCCTCGGCGCGGCGAGACAAGGAACAGCCCTTGCTCGCTGGCTCTCCCGTCACGGCTCGAACGTGACTTTGAGTGACTCGCGCCCCGCGGACGAATTTAAGGCTGCCCGCGCAGCCCTCGCGGATACAAATGTGACATGGGCGCTGGGAGGCCATCCGCTGGAATTGCTGGATACGACGGATGTCCTTTGTCTCTCCGGCGGCGTGCCATTGACTTTACCCATCGTCAAGGAGGCTGTCAAACGCGGCATTCCACTTTCAAATGACTCGCAGATTTTCATGGAAATTGCGCCGTGCAGGACGATCGGCATCACCGGCTCGGCTGGCAAGACCACCACGACGACGCTGGTCGGTGAAATGGCGAAACGTACTTATGGCAATCACGCTTATGTCGGCGGAAACATTGGTGACCCACTGATCAACTACGTGGATGAGATGAAGGCCGAAGATATCGCTGTGCTTGAATTTTCCTCTTTTCAATTGGAACAGATGACTATTTCTCCGAATATCGCTGCTGTTTTAAATATTACGCCCAATCATCTGGATCGCCACAGCACGATGGAAGCATACACAAATGCCAAAGCGCGCATTTTGGAATTTCAAACTGGGAAGGATACCGCTGTCCTTGGTTATGATGACCCGGGCGCGTGGAGTTTACGCGATAAAGTACAGGGCAACTTGCTCACCTTCAGTTTGAACGATTTGCATGAAGGTTTGAATGGCGCATATTTACACGAAGGATTGTTGAACCTGCGTGATGGAAATGCGTACATGCCTTTATTGTTGCGTGAAAAAATTCAATTGCGTGGCGACCATAATGTCAGCGATGTCCTTGCGGCGTTTACGATTGGTCATGCCGCAGGGTTTAAGCTGGATGATATGCTCGAAGCGGTTGAGGAATTTCGCGGCGTGCCCCATCGTTTGGAGTTTGTGCGCGAGCTGCGCGGCGTGCGCTGGTACAACGACTCAATTGCAACTGCACCGCAGCGCAGCATGGCGGCCATCCATGCCTTTGACGAGCCGATTGTGCTGATGCTTGGCGGACGTGATAAGAACCTGCCGTGGAACGAGGTTGCCAGATTAATCTGTGAACGTGTGGATCATCTGGTGGTGTTTGGTGAGGCGGCGGAAATGATTCAGAAAATAGTGGCAGGCA
This sequence comes from uncultured Anaerolinea sp., assembly GCA_964511765.1. GTDB lineage: Bacteria > Chloroflexota > Anaerolineae > Anaerolineales > Villigracilaceae > Villigracilis. Next base: position 8,240 of record CAZEGE010000017.1, on the reverse strand, counting down.
TCGGCGGGGAGCGAAGCGTGGATATTCATTGCGCAAAGACTCTCAGGGATGCAATCGCCCTGGCTGCGGAGATTGCCGAAGCAGGAGACATCGTCCTGCTTTCACCGGGCGGCACGAGTTTTGATGAGTTTAAGGATTTTTCTGAGAGAGGAGAGGTTTTTAGAAAATGGGTACTGGAACTTACATAAAAGAACAATCTTATTCATCGCATGGTCCCGTTGGGTTTTTACGCGGTTTTGATATGCCATTGCTGGTCTCTGTGGTGGCGCTGGTTGTGTTTGGACTGTTGATGTTGTACTCGGCCTCCTGGGATTTTTCGCTTGGGGCTTATGGCGACCCGATGTTCATGTTCAACCGCCAGCTGACCTGGCTTGGGCTTGGCGTGGCGATTGCTACTTTCCTGGCGTTCTTTGATTATCATCACTGGCGCAGGCTGGTTGTGCCTGCCATGGCCTTCACGATCCTGGCGTTAATTACTGTTTTGCTGATGAGCGAGATCCGTTTCAATGCAAAACGCGCTGTCTTTGGCGGATCTGTTCAGCCTTCAGAGCTGGCGAAATTGATTTCCATTCTTTATCTTGCTGTTTGGCTGTATGCAAAGCGGCAATATCTGCAGGATATTTCACTCGGCTTGATTCCACTCGGCGTGATCCTGGGTGCGGTGGGTGGTCTGATCTACCAGCAGCCGGACTTGAGCGCTGCCGCAACCGTCCTTTTTATGGGAGGTTTGCTCTTCTTTCTGGCAGGCGGTGATTTGAAACAGATCGGCGGTTTACTGGTGGTTGCGGCCATTGCCGCATGGCTGGTTGCATCCATTAGTCTCACAGGACGCGAGCGCGTGGGTGATTTTGTGGCCGGCTTCAAAGACCCGCTGCAGGCTTCGTATCATGTCCGTCGTTCGTTTGAAGCCATTGTCAACGGCGGATGGTTTGGCGCCGGGTTGGGACAGTCGCAATCCAAATTAACCGGGCTGCCGGTCCCGCCAACGGATAGCGTTTTCGCGGTTGTGGTTGAAGAACTTGGCTGGTTTGGTGCGGTTGCATTGATTTGTTTATATGGTTTTCTGACCTGGCGCGGATTGGTGATCGCCCGCCGTGCGCCGGATATGCTTGGCACGTTGCTTGCTTCGGGATTGGTGATTTGGATCGGTATGGAAGCCTTGATCAACATGGCAGTCATGGTGGGTCTTATGCCTTTTGCAGGCAACGCCCTACCTTTCATCAGCGCGGGCGGTTCAAACCTGGTTACCATGCTTGCTGCGCTGGGCATTCTCTTTAACATTTCACGTCAGGCGGGCGATGGCACGATCACAGATGAAGAATGGAGGTCTTACAGTGCGGTTGCTAATTTGCGCTGGTGGAACGGGCGGCGGAGTATATCCCGCACTCGCCGTACACAACGCGTTAACCAGTCAACACCTGAAGGTTGAAACTCTTTGGGTTGGCGGTGAAGGCGGTATGGAAGAGGAACTCATGAAACGCGAAGGCATTCCTTATCGTTCCATTCCAGCTGCAGGTGTGCATGGCGTTGGACTGCGCGCGCTGCCCGGCAATATTGCCAAACTCACACGCGGAGTCATTGAATCGCGCCGTATCCTGCGCGGGTTCAAACCCGATGTGCTCTTCTTCACCGGCGGTTATGTGGCCGCGCCCATGGCCATGGCTGGTCGAAATATTCCAACTGTATTGTACGTGCCGGATATTGAACCCGGCCTGGCGCTTAATTTTCTTTCCCGTTTTGCGGATGTCGTCACTGTGACCGAGGCTGACTCAAAAAAATATTTCCCCCGCCGGCAGAGACTCGTCCTCTCAGGCTACCCGCTTCGCGCCGACCTCTCGAGCTGGTCCCGCCAAAAAGCGACTCAGCGCTTTGGGCTTGATCCTGATCGACCCGTTCTACTTGTTACCGGCGGAAGCAAAGGCGCGCGTTCGATCAACATGGCGGTTTTGAAGCATCTCACCGCATTGCTCGATGTGACACAGATCATTCACATCACAGGTTCTTTGGATTGGCAGGTTGTTGAGAAAGCTGCGCAGGAATTGGGCGCACACCTAAGACCTCATTATCATGTCATGCCATATTCGCATGAGATGGGAGCTGCGCTTGCGGCGGCAGACCTGGTTGTTTCGCGCGCGGGCGCCTCTGTCTTGGGTGAATATCCCTTTTTTGGTTTGCCCGCAGTGCTCGTGCCATATCCATATGCCTGGCGGTATCAAAAGGTGAATGCAGATTATCTTGCCGAACAGAATGCCGCGGTCATCCTGCAGGACGAATTATTGGAAGATAAGCTTCTGTCTGTGGTAAAAGATATATTGGTGAATGAAAATAAACTTGAAGCCATGCGCACCGCAATGAAAAAATTAGTGCATCCCAATGCGGCAAGCATTATTGCCAGCCAGTTGGTTAAACTGGCAGGAGAACAGCCCTTATGATGAGTATTATCTATGTCTTCTGGATGTATGTCCTGCTCTTTGCAGTGATCGGCGCCATGCGCGGATGGGCAAAGGAATTGCTGGTTGCGTTCAGCGTAATCACTTCGCTGGCGGTCAATTTGCTGTTGGAGAAATACGTCCCCCTCGTTCGTGATCTGGATAAAACCAGCAGCTCGGTCTTTTGGATCCGCACCATCATCCTGGTTGCGCTTGTTTTCTTCGGTTATCAAACGGTATCCATAGCGCTTTTTGCCTCCAAAGCTGCGCGTGAGCGTTTACAGGATGCGCTCTTCGGCGCTGTGCTGGGCGGCTTGAACGGCTATTTAATTGCAGGCACCATCCTTTTCTATAATCATATGGCGGACTATCCATATCCGAATGTCATCAGTTCCGCCACTGACCCGGCGATAGCCCAGGCAATCGAGTTGATGATGAAATACATGCCCCCGCGCTTTTTGGGCGAGCCAGGCATTTATTTTGCCGTCATTATTATTTTGATCTTTATCATTGTGGTGTATATCTAAAATGATGACACGCGTTCACTTCATCGGCATCGGGGGTTCAGGGCTTTCTGCCATCGCGCGTCTGCTCAAGGAGAGCGGATATGAAGTGACAGGTTCAGACCGTGCGCTTTCAAAATTCGCAATGGACCTGCAAAATGATGGCGTGCCGATCTATATCGGACATCATCCGCGTAATGTGGGGGGAGCGGATTGGGTGGTTCGCTCCTCTGCAATTGGGGACGACAACCCCGAGGTCCAGGCAGCGAAGCAGGCGGGGATTCCTGTTTATAAACGCGCAGATTTTCTCGGCCAGTTAATGTCCGAGAAGACTGGGATTGCTGTGGCCGGCACGCATGGCAAGACCACTACCACCGCCATGATCGCGTGGATGCTATATGCAATGAAACGCGACCCTTCTTTTATTGTAGGCAGCACGCTTGGCAACTTAAAAATCAATGCACATGCAGGCAAGGGTGATCTCTTTGTGATTGAAGCGGATGAGTATGACCGTATGTTCCTGGGTCTCAAACCTTTCATCGAGGTTGTCACCAATCTCGAACACGATCATCCGGATTGCTATCCGACTTTCGATGACATGTATTCCGCCTTTCAAAGTTTTGTCGACCTGCTGCCTCTGGATGGAACATTGATCGCATGTGCGGAGGACGAAGGCGCGGCAACCTTGTTGACTCATGCCCGCCGCAAGGGATTGAATATCGTCTCTTACAGTATTCAAGGTGAGATGACCATTAACAGTCCGCAATGGCTGCAGGCGCGTACGTCGCAGCCCAATGATCGTGGAGGCTTTGATTTTTCAGTCATGACGAATATCGGCTCGTTATCTGCTTCGGAGATATTGGTCTCTTTGCAGGTACCGGGTGAGCACAATGTGCTTAATGCCCTTGCTGCATTATCGGTTGCCGCAATTTTGGGGCTTCCCCTGCAGGCTGCGGCGAATACGCTGAGTCAATTCATTGGTACGGGGCGCCGCTTCGAGGTGCGCGGCGAGCGCAAGGGTGTGACCGTGATCGATGACTATGCCCATCATCCCACCGAGATCCGGGCCACGCTGGCCGGTGCAAAGGCGCGTTATCCAAATCAGCGTATCTGGGCCGTATGGCAGCCGCATACATATTCGCGCACACAGACTTTGCTCTTCGAATTCTCGCGCGCGTTTGCTGATGCGGATGAGGTGTTGGTCACTGAAATTTATGCCTCGCGTGAAGCCAGGCAGGAATTTTCTTCTGCGGAAGTGGTGAGCGCCATGCCTCACCCTTCGGCGCGATATACGGGCTCGCTTGAAGACACGAAGAAGTATTTATTGAAGAAGCTCCGCTCGGGTGATATCGTCATTGTCCTTTCGGCTGGCGATGCAGACCAGATCAGCGCCGATCTTTTGAAGGAAATTTGAGATGATTACGACCAGTTCCGCTTATTCCGTTGATGTGTTACGCCAGCAATTTGGCGATGCAGTGCAGGAGAATATTTCTCTCGCACCCTACACGTCTGCACGCATTGGCGGAACTGCGGATATTCTGATCACTGTTAAATCAGCGGATGAGTTTGCGCGTGCCATGCAATTGATCTGGGAACAAGAACTTCCATATTATGTGCTGGGCGGCGGCTCGAATGTTTTGATCAGCGATAAAGGCGTGCGCGGGGTGGTGGTTTTGAATAAGGCGAAGGAAGTGCGCTTCGCAACAGGTGACAGCCCGACGGTCTGGTGTGAAGCGGGAGTCGTTATTGGCAACCTCGCGCATCGCTGTGCATCCAAAGGTTTGGCAGGTTTGGAATGGGCAGCGACAGTCCCCGGCACGGTTGGCGGCGCAGTCTATGGAAACGCGGGCGCATTCGGCGGCGATATGTCTGGAAACTTGGTCTGGGCCGAATTATTGATGAAGAACGGGCGCGAGAAATTCTCTGCTGAACAAATGGGTTTTAACTATCGGACGAGCGTGTTGAAGCGAGGCGAAATAAAAGCAATAATACTTTCAGTTTTGTTGAGTTTGATAAACTCATCGAAAGAGAAAGTGTCTGTTAAAATTGATCAGTTCAGTGAACGCCGAAAGGCCACGCAGCCGCCCGGTGCGAGCATGGGCTCCATGTTCAAGAACCCTGCAGGCGATCATGCGGGGCGTTTGATCGAAGCTGCGGGATTGAAAGGCATGCGCATCGGCAACGCTGAGATCAGCAAGGTGCACGGAAACTTTTTTGTAAATCATGGCGAGACCCGCGCGGGCGATGTGCTCAAGTTGATTGAATTAACCCGTAATACAGTAAAACAAAAACTTGGTGTTGAACTTGAATTGGAAGTTGAACTCGTAGGAGAATGGTAACTTGAAGAAACTTCGCGTAGCAGTCTTATTTGGCGGCCGTTCCGGCGAACATGATGTCTCGCTTATGTCTGCGCGTTCCATGCTATCCGCAATGGATGCAGAACGATATGAAGTCATTCAAATTGGCATCACCTTGGACGGTGACTGGCTGACCGGTAATAACACGCTTGAGGCATTTGAGAAAGGGGAGGTTGGAGATTTGGATCGCGTCGTTCCTCCCACCGAACCATCCCATCAATCTTTGTATGTCATCCGCTCCACGGAAATAGGTGACAAATTGGAAACCCTCTCGGCAGTGGATGTATTCTTCCCTGTCCTCCACGGTCCCTTTGGTGAGGATGGCACGCTGCAGGGTTTGCTTGAACTGGCGGATGTGGCTTATGTAGGTGCCGGTGTGGCGGGTTCCTCCGTTGGCATGGACAAAGGCATCTTCAAGGATGTCATGCGCGCCAACAATATTCCAATTGTGGATTCGCTTCTTGTCCTGCGCAGCGAGATCGAAAACGATATGAATGCTGTGATCGATAAGGTTGAAAAATTGGGTGCATATCCATTCTTTGCAAAACCCGCCAACCTCGGATCTTCAGTCGGTATTACCAAATGCAATTCGCGCTCCGATCTCGCCGAAGGGTTGCTGGAAGCCGCACGCTATGACCGCCGTCTGATCATCGAGCGCGGCGCTGTCAATGTGCGTGAAGTGGAGGTAAGCGTGCTGGGTAACGAGGACCCGCAGACTTCCGTCTGTGGCGAGATTTTACCGAGCCGCGAATTCTATTCCTACGAATCAAAATATGTGGATGGCACATCCGGTCTCATTATTCCTTCGCAATTGCCGCAGGACGTCACCCATAAAATTCGCGAGTATGCCGTGCGCGCCTATAAAGCCATAGACTGTGCAGGCATGGCGCGCGCAGATTTCTTCGTTGAAAACGAGACACACAAAATTTACCTGAATGAATTAAATACATTACCGGGTTTTACATCCATCAGCATGTATCCCAAACTGTGGCAGGCAAGCGGCATGTCCTATTCCCAGCTGATTGACCGCTTGATCGAACTTGCACTCGAGCGCAAACAGCAACGTGACCACACAGAGCATCGGAGGACGATATGAGCGGCAATCAAGACCTTACTCGCGCTGAACTGATCCGCCGGCGCCGCACGCACCGTACTGGAAAAGAGCTGGAACAAACTGCAAAACGCGCCATTAAACCGATGGTGCCGGTAACCTCACGCACATCGACGATGCCGCTCTCATCCCAACCTCGTCTTGTGGCGAAACCACGCCGATTTAATATCGCGCTTGGGCTACTACCGGAGGGCCGTTTGCACAAGCCAAACACTTCCATGCTGCGCTTTCATGCCAATTGGCGGATAGTTTCCATATTGACCGCGCTATTGCTTGGCGCCGTCATTTATTTGTTGCTTACACTTCCAACCTTTTTTGTGCCCGCCGCAACAGTCTTGGGCAATAATCGTTTAAGCAAGGAAGAGATCAACCAGGTGCTTGGCGTGACAGGTCAATCCGTCTTTACCGTCCAGCCGCAGGATGTCGAATTTCGCTTGTTGATGAATTATCCGGAATTGCTGTCGGCGGATGTAAAGGTTTATCTGCCGAACCAGGTTTACGTTACGGTGAGCGAGCGCCAGCCTGTCATCCTGTGGCAAAAGGGAGATGGCTACACCTGGATCGACGACACCGGTGTGGCATTCCGTCCAAGGGATTTTGTAGTTGGGCTTGTTCCCGTCATTGCTTCGGATGAACCGTCCGCAGGCATTGCACGAGATTCGTTCAATCAACCGACCTACATGCAGAAAGAATTGGCAGATGCCATTCTCGCTCTTGCGCCGCTCGTACCTGAAGGCTCGACAATGACATTTGACTCAGCCCAGGGCCTCGGCTGGACAGATTCCCGCGGCTGGCAGGTTTCCTTTGGCACAAACCCAAATGACATCCCTTTGAAAATCCGTGTCTATCAATCGCTGGTAGATTCGTTGATCGTAAGCGGCAGACATCCTGAGTATATCAATGTAGTCTATTCCGAGGCGCCTTTCTATCGCATGGCCGATAATGCATTTGGAGACTCAACCGAGGAAGATACAGGAAGTACTGGACAATAAGATGGATGAGATCGTAGTTGGCATTGACGTAGGTACGACCAAGGTTTGCACCCTGGTTGGGCGGGTGGAGGATGAAAAATCCATTCGCATCCTTGGCGTTGGAATTGAACCTTCGGAAGGAATTCGCAAGGGCATTATTGTGGACGTTGCTGCCGCATCGCAAGCCATCAAACGTTCGGTTGAAAAGGCGGAAAGCACTTCTGGCCTGGAGATCACCACGGGCCTGGTAAGTCTTGCGGGGGCACATGTTTCATCTGTGAACAGCCGCGGTGCCACGGGCGTGCCGGGCGGTGTGATTGACGCCATGGATATTGTGCGGGCTCTCGAACAGGCGCAGGCAGTTGCCATTCCGCATGACCGCGAAATTGTGCATGTCATTCAACGCGGTATCACCGTGGATGGGCAGGAAGGCGTCAAGACTCCCATAGGCATGCACGGCTTCAAACTGGAAGTGGAAACACATATCATCACCGCCGCTGCGGCAACCATGGATAACCTGCGTCAATGCGTGGGCATGGCGGGCGTTGATATTCAACAATTCGTTTTGAATCCGCTTGCATCTGCGGAAGTGGTGTTGACCGAGCAGGAACGCCAGATAGGCGTCGCGGTTTGCGATATAGGCGGCGGCACGACTGATCTTGCAATTTATGTGAACGGCGATGTCTGGCACACGATGGTGCTTGCTGTTGGCGGAAATCATGTCACCCAGGACATTGCACATGGCTTGCGTCTGCCTGTGTCCCAGGCGGAGGAAGTGAAGAAGAAGCAGGGTCATGCCGTTCGGTCCGAAATAGGAAGCGAGGAGTATTTCTCGATCCGCCCGTTCGGCGAAGATCATGATGTCAAGA
>CAZEGE010000016.1:0-40843 GCA_964511765.1 uncultured Anaerolinea sp. | reverse complement strand
TACTTCATAAGAGTCGGCGGCATTCGGCAGAACCAGGGCAAGCCGTTCAATTAAGAGCTCGAGGACTTGTTCACTGCGATAGACAGGAATGACAACGGAGCAGTTCATACGAAATGCAATTATACCTGTTCGCCTCCCAATTGGACATCGTCGACCTGCAACGGCATCAGGTTTTTCGACTAAACTATCGTCCACAATAAAACCTCCATCTTCGATTTCAATATTACGAACAGTCAACCTGGCATCCTGCCACAAATCGACAGAGGTTTGCTTCCCGCCTATTGGCCGCTATTCCATCTGCTACGATGATTTCACCATTAAGAAATGGGGATAGCCTCGCAACGGTTATTTATTTACCCCAATGCGCTAATTGCATAGTTGTCGTACAGGTCAAACGGTTTTCCATTTTTCATTCATCAAATTTACGCTAAAACTGTGCTAGGTGAGTTTATAATTGCATCGTTTATGAAGAAAACATTCTCGTCCCTGCTTATTTTATTCCGTAATGGGTCGAGAATTCCCTGCCCATGCTCATTATCATCCTTACTGCTGTTACTTTACAAAACATCGTTCAGAAGACACGACAGCAATTTGCTGGCTAATAGAGGGTTGTCACAAAAAAAACAGGCTGAAAGTTATCTAGGCTTTTAGCCTGTTTTCCCGTTTAATAAAATCAATGAGACCGTATTGGGTAAAAACGAAGCGGCTCAAAACCAAAGCCGGGTTGCTTCGGACACTGTCCTCAGTACGGTTTTCACGATAGGAGATTCCTATGCCAATCAAAACCATCATCATGGGCGCGGCGGGACGTGACTTTCACAACTTCAACACGTTCTTCCGTGGGAACAAGGATTATGAGGTCGTGGCTTTCACGGCAACCCAGATCCCTGATATCGAAGGCCGCCTGTATCCGAAGGAACTCGCAGGCGATCTATATCCGAAAGGGATTCCGATCCATGCCGAGGAGGAATTACTTGGTTTGATCAGGAAGCATAACGCGGAACAGGTTGTCTTTTCTTACAGCGATGTGCCACATGAATATGTGATGCACAAAGCCAGCATGGTTAATGCGGCGGGCGCAGACTTCCGCTTGATGGGCACCAAGAATACCCAGGTGAAGTCTACAAAACCCGTCGTGTCGGTCTGTGCCGTTCGGACAGGATCAGGCAAAAGCCAGACCACGAGGCGCGTGTCTTTGATCCTCAGAGAAATGGGGTACAAAGTCGCGGCCATCCGCCACCCCATGCCTTATGGAAACCTTGTCGCGCAGGAAGTTCAACGCTATGCGAATTACGATGACCTCGATGAATATAATTGCACAATCGAAGAACGCGAGGAATACGAACCGCATCTTGATAACGGTGTGATCGTGTATGCGGGTGTGGACTATGAGAAGATCATCCGCCAGGCTGAGGCGGAAGTGGATATTATTTTATGGGACGGCGGCAACAACGATTTCCCGTTTTATATCCCAGACCTGCAAATTGTTGTGGCCGACCCGCACAGACCCGGGCATGAATCAACCTATTATCCCGGCGAAACAAACGTGCGCATGGCGGATGTGTTCGTGATCAATAAGGTAGATACGGCGGACGCGGAGAATGTGATTAAACTGCGCACGTCGCTGCACAAGCTGAACCCGAATGCAATCCAGATCGAAGCCGCTTCCCCGCTCTTTGTGGATGACCCCGATGCCATTCGCGGCAAGCGGGTACTGGTAATTGAAGACGGCCCAACTCTGACCCATGGTGAGATGGCCTATGGAGCCGGATATATCGCCGCCCGGCGATTTGGCGCGGCGGAAATCGTTGACCCGCGTCCCTTCGCGGTGAAATCCATTGCTGCGACATATGTAAAATATCCGAAGACTGGACCGATCCTGCCAGCGATGGGATACGGCGCTGCGCAGACCAAAGACCTCGAAGAGACGATCAATAATTCCGATGTAGACCTGGTCATCATCGGCACGCCCATCGACCTTTCGCGTGTGATGAAGATCAAGAAACCCTATCAGCGTGTGAGATATGAATTGCAGGAGATCGGCCAACCAACCTTGCAGGAGATCTTGATGAAGAAGTTCGGGAAGAAGAAGTAGAACAGTAGTGAACCATTAAAGCCAAGAGGTAAAAAGTGACAATCATCCAAAAGGTGATTGTCACTTTTGCAATGACCGTCTTTTAAATCATGCCCTGTTAATAGCTACAACAAAGTCCCCTTTAAAATAACCGCCGCCACCGAAAAATAGATGATCAATCCCGAAACATCCACGAGCGTGGCAACGAAGGGAGCAGAGGAAGTGGCAGGGTCAAGCCCGATACGCCGCAGAAAAAAGGGCAGCATGGAGCCGGAGAGGGATCCCCACAATACAATGCCCACAAGCGAGAAGCCAACCGTTAACGCCAGTAGAAACCAGTGCGGTCCATAGGAATGGAACAGAGTTGCCCAAATCGAAATGCGAATAAAACCGATCGAGCCCAGAATCGCGCCGAGCGACAAGCCCGAGATAAATTCACGCCGCATTACACGCCACCAATCGCGCAAACCTACTTCGCCCAGCGCCATCGCACGGATGATTAAAGTGGAAGCCTGTGAACCGGAGTTGCCTCCACTGGAAATGACCAAAGGCACAAAAATGGAGAGCACCACAGCCTTGGCAATTTCATTTTCAAATTTTCCCATTGCAGTGGCGGTCAACATTTCACTGATGAACAAAATGACCAGCCACGTGGCGCGCTTGCGAACCATGCTGGAAATATTGCTCTGCATATAGGGTTCGTCCAAAGCCTCGGAACCGCCCATCTTATGAAAGTCTTCCGTGGCCTCTTCTTCAGCCACATCAAGGATATCGTCCACCGTCACAATGCCGATCAAAGCATCCGCTGCATCGATCACCGGCAGGGCGTTGAGGTCGGCCTCCTTGAAGACTTCCACTGCAGTTTCGCGGTTATCGGTGGCTTTCAGGGAAACGAAACGATAATCCATCACCTCTTCGATTTTTAAATCAGGCGGAGCCAGCAGGATCTGTCGAATCCGCAAATCGTCCACCAGCTTGTTATCATCGTCGATGACATAGATCATGCTCATGGTCTCGCTGTCCTTGCCATAGCGGCGGATATGATCGAGAGCCTGGGCAACTGTCCAGTGCGGCCTGACGCGCACAAAATCCGGCGTCATCAAACGTCCCACCGAGTCCTCTTCATAACCCAGCAATTGAGAAGCTACTGCCCGTTCCTCAGCAGAAAGCAGATTCAACAACTGCTGGATCACATTGGCGGGAAGTTCCTCAAGCAGGGAGGTGCGGTCATCAGGAGACATGGCATTAAGCATGCCCGCCACCTCTTCACGCGCCATGGCCTTAAGCAATTCCTCCTGGCGCTTCTCCGATAAATAAGTAAACACACCAGCCGCCTGTTCGCGCGTCAGCAGACGGAAAATTACCGCCTCGATCTCCGCCGATAACGGCTCCATTAATTCGGCCAGGTCAACTGCCGACCAGTTCTTGGTTTCCTCACGCAGCTTATCGAAATCTTGCGCTTCGACCAGGGCTGTGAGATCAATCATACTGAGTGTTGGGTTCATGGTTGTTCCATTTCCATCTTTTGATTTTTATCGCAGATCAAAAGCGCGGACAAGGCCATCACAATATTATTGATGATTTCGTCCTTGCCTTCGATCCAGTAGTCAAACAGAGGCAACAAAAAATCGCCTCTGTTTGACAAAAAGGCGATTCACTCTTAACCTGATACCTGTCATAATTTCCCCCGCCGCTGCCCTGCCCGTTTCATTTCACGGGCAGGGTAAAGCACAACAGAGGTAATCTGAGAACGACAAATAAGACGGGCAAAGGAGATCATCCTTTCGTCTGAAAAAGATACGTTTATGATCATCCACGCTCACGCGAACAACCTCCTTGCAGCATATGTCTGAATTTGCAATTGCATCATATGCCGGCAAAATGAAAGCCTCCCGTCATAAGGCCAGGAGGCAGGCAAGACATACGTTTGACAAATGCCGCCTCTCTGGTTGAGCTTTGGCAATGCAAATCGTAGGAATTGAAAAAACCATTCCAGCCATGTTGAGTGAAGCCTTATGCCGACATCACCTGGTTTACCCTTTGGCGTCTTTCGACGTTTCAGGACAATGGCTTATGTATTTTGCAAACGCCTGGCCTAACGAGGAATTTCAAGTTGCAGGGCGGTTATACACCCGCACAAGGCAGGCTGTCAAGAAAATTAATGCGGCGATTTTCAGCGAGGATGATTCGGCAAATCCGTGTTAATATCCAGTGCAAATATTACATAAAAAAGGATTCTTTATGACTGCATTGGCCCCCACCCTCTCAACCCGTTATTTTCCAAATACGTCTCCCCGCCTGCGCGACTACAGCTTGATTATCGCCGGCAGTTTATTCGTCGCTTTGTTCGCGCAAATCGAAATTCCCCTGCAACCTGTGCCGATCACGGGGCAGACTTTTGCTGTGCTGCTTATCGGCGCATTGCTTGGGTCAAAGCGCGGAGCGGCGGCCATGATCGCATATATTGCCCAGGGCGCACTGGGACTGCCCTTCTTTGCAGGCGGCGCAAACGGACTCGGGATTATCACTGGAGCGACGGCTGGTTATCTGCTTGGATTTATCGGCGCGGCGTATGTCATTGGCCTGCTGGCAGAAAGAGGCCTGGAGCGAAGCGTCCTCACATCGATCATTCCCTTTTTGGTTGGGACGGTCGTCATCTACGTGTGCGGCGTCGCATGGCTTTCCATCGTATTGGGAAGTTTAAGTAAAGCCATTCAATTTGGATTGCTCCCTTTTTTGGTTGGTGATGCCCTCAAATTAGTGGCGGCGGCTGTTGCGCTGCCGATTGCATGGAGGTTTGTAAAATAGCCCCACCGTCCTTCGGACCGTGGGGCACGTTATAATGGGGGCATGTTTATAGATCAGGTTAACATCCACGTAAAATCAGGCAAAGGCGGCGACGGCATGGTGCATTTTCGCCGCGAGAAATTTGTACCACTTGGCGGCCCCGATGGCGGCGATGGCGGCAAAGGCGGCGATGTCGTCTTTGAAGTGAAAGCCACGCTCAACACTCTTTCCGCATTTCGACAGAACGAAAAGTTTTCAGCAGGGCCGGGCAAAGGTGGCGGCGGCGCGCAGATGACCGGTCACGGAGGCAAGGACCTTGTAATTCCCGTCCCGCCCGGCACGATCATATTTGACGCGGAAACAGGCGCACTGCTCGGCGATCTGACCGACCCCGGGCAACGCCTCATGATTTGCAAAGGCGGGCGCGGCGGGCGCGGCAACCAGCATTTTGCCACCTCTCGGAATCAAGCCCCGCGTACAGCGGAGCGCGGCGAACCGCATGAGGAAAGATTACTGCGCCTCGAACTTAAGTTGATAGCGGATATCGGCATCATCGGCCTGCCCAACGCCGGGAAATCCACGCTGCTCTCCGTCCTGACAAATGCCAAGCCGAAGATCGGCGACTATCCCTTCACCACGCTTGAACCGAATCTCGGCGTGGCCAATATTGACGATGACACAACCGTTGTGATGGCAGACATCCCCGGCTTGATCGAAGGCGCGGCTGAAGGCGCAGGCCTGGGACATGACTTCCTGCGTCACATTCAACGCACGCGAGTCCTCATCCACATGATCGACGGTCTATCCGAAGACCCGCTTGCGGATTTCAGCCAGATCAACACCGAGCTATCCCTGTTCGATCCCAAACTCGGCAGTAAACCTCAAATTGTCGTACTCAACAAAATAGACCAGCCCAATGTGCAGGAAAGGCTCAAGGAAATAAAAGCCAGTTTCAAGAAGAAAAAAGTGGATCTGATCACAGCCTCCGCCATGACACGCACCAATACGCGCGACATCTTGATCTCAGCATACAAACAATTGCAGGAAATACCTGCCGAGGAATTTGAAGAAACGCTCCCCATCTATAAACCAGATGTGGACCCGAATCTATTTGAGATCAAACGCGAAGACAGCCACGAATGGCGCGTCAGCGGCGTGGCCATCGAGCGCGCCGCAAAAATGACCTACTGGGAACATGACGGCTCCGTCCGCAGGTTCCAAAAATTAATGGGTAAACTGGGTGTGGATGAGGCCCTCCGCAAAGCGGGCATACAGGAAGGCCACACCGTTTTCGTCGGCGATTTTGAATTGGAATGGCAGGATTAATTCATGCCCGCGCCGGTCAAATCAAAACAACGCGTCCTGACTATCGTGTTAACCATCCTCGGATGCCTGTTGATCACGTTCTTTGGCTTGCGGGCTTTCCACGCATTCAAAAAATTTAACGGGCACCGTCCCCCACCCGGGCAGGTGGAAACCGACGTGGAACTCATCCGCGATTGGATGACCGTCCCTTTCATTGCGCGCATGTATGCTGTGCCTGAAAAGATCATCTTTGATGCGCTTGAAATTTTGCCTCGAGAGAATCGCGATAAAAGCCTTGAAGAAATAAACAGGGAATATTATCCCGAAACGGATGGACTCGCGATGCAGATCGTCAAAGCGGCGATCCTCGCACATCAGCCCCCGCCGAAAGCTGCCCCACCGCCAGCGCCGTTCCCCTCACCGACGCCGGCCGCACCATAAGGCAATCCCATGTCTGAATATCTGCTTACACAGGTCATTAACTATGGCGCGCCACTGCTTGCGATCATCGTCTTGATTGGCGGACTTGGCGTGCCTTTGCCATGTACGGTATTGGTGATTGCCGCCGGCGCGTTCGCACGCCAGGGGATCCTGCCCTGGCATACCACCGCCATCCTCAGCCTCGTCAGCGTTGTGATCGGCGACGCCCTCAGCTATTCATTGGGATATTATTCGCGGGATCTGGTCTTGCGACGTTTCAGTGAAACGCCGCGCTGGCTGCAAGCCGAACAATCCTTTCAAAAATGGGGGCCGCTGTCCATTTTCTTTTCGCGCTTTCTGGTGACTGCCATTGCCTTACCCGTCAATTTACTTTCAGGCACAAGCCTCTTCCCATTTAGAAAATTTTTCGCCTACGACTTTCTCGGCGAAACCGTGTGGATCTTTGGCTACGGCGGGCTGGGATACCTGTTCGGCAGCCAGTGGGAACTGGTCAACGAATTCCTGAGCAATTTCGGCGGCCTGGTCCTGGGCGTCATATTGTTTTTCATCGGCATAAAACAGGGGATGCAATGGTTGAAAAAACAACAGCGAAAAGTAACTCCTGCGGGTTGATCAGGGTTTTCGCAAATGATTAGTGGTGATGCCCATCGCCCTCGTGGACATGACCATGATCCTTTTCCTCTTCGGTGGGTTCGCGCAGGGCAACCACCTTGACCGAAAAATGTAATTCCGCGCCCGCAAGGGGATGGTTGAAATCAAGCTGGACAGCTTGATCGTCGAAACTGTTCACGTAGGCGGCCTGATGCTGACCATCTTCATCGGTGACGTGTAACTCCATGCCTTCTTCCAATTCCATGTCTTGCGGGAACTCACTGCGCGGCACATCCATAAAGGCTTTATCGTCAAATTCGCCATAGCCGTCCTCGGGTTTTACCACCACATCCTTGCTGTCGCCAATCTTCATGCCCAGCATTTCCCTTTCCAAACCGGGGACGATGTTTTCATAACCCGCCAGGAATTGCAAGGGACCTGCTTCATCGGAAGAATCGAGCAGTTCCCCGTCCACGGTTAACTTATAATCCATCGAAACCACTACGCCGTTCTGCACTTCATTATTACTCATTTTTTCCTTTTAATAATTTTTGCGTTCATTTTACCAGCGAGAAGTGGTTCGGTAAACAGGCGGACGGTTAAATGTCAGATAAGACTTTATCCTTCATGCTCATATACCCTGATCGTCTAATTCCTACCTTATAATTTGCTCATGCGATACGACTTATGCCTGCCCTGGTATTGGGAATATGACGACACCTTTGCAGGGATGGTGGAGCGCGCCTGTATTCAAGAAGGCATTTCACTCTGGCAGATCAAGCCTGACAATCTACTTGAATCCATTACCGCGCTTTATAAAGGAATTACAACCTTCAAAACCCTGCTTCACCGCGGACAAGGCGACTCACGCTTCGACCCCATACCCCGCTGGGCGCATGAATTCGGCGCGCGGCGGATCAATCCTCTGGAAGTCTCTGCCTGGTCTGAAGATAAGGCCACCATGCACCTTGAGTTTATCAACCGTGGTTTGCACACGCCCTATACCATTTTGCTCGCGCCTTTCCTTGAACAACCGGTCGTTCCTCCAATGGATATAACTCCGCTCGGTGAAAATTTTGTCATCAAACCGTCGAACGGCGGAGGCGGCGAGGGCGTCATCCTCGGCGCATCGTCGTTGGAAGAAATATTGCAGGCGCGCATGCAATTCCCGGAGCAGAAATATTTGATCCAGGCGCATGTCACGCCGCGCATCATCGCAGAGCGGCCGGCCTGGTTCCGCGTCTTTTTTGCGAATGGCGAAATCCATCCCTGCTGGTGGGATCCAAACACGCATATTTACGCGCCTGTTACAGCGGAGGAAGAGTCCCAGGACGGCCTCGGCAGTTTGAGGGATATCACGCAGCGCATCGCATCCATCTGCAGGCTGGATTGGTTTTCTACAGAAATTGCTCTGTCTGATGAATTCATCGTCGTGGATTATGTCAACGATGAAATCGATACACGCGTTCAATCCCAGGCGATGGATGGCGTGCCTGATGAAATCATGGAAAGCATTGCCAGGCAGCTTGTAAAAATTGCAAAGGAGAATGTATGACTAAACCACGCGCACGCGATTTGGGGATTCCGTTCGAGGGAGAAACAGGCGAGTTCAACGCGATCACGGACGTTTCAGGCATAAGCGTTGGATATGCCACCATTATCGAAGGCCGCTCAGCGCGGACAGGCGTGACCATGATCCATCCGCGTGGAAGCAAGGATCACACACCTGTTTACGCGGGCGCGCATTCATTCAACGGCAATGGCGAAATGACGGGCGCGGCTTGGGTGGAGGAAGGCGGCTTGCTCGAAGGTCCGATTGGTATTACGAACACTCACAGCGTCGGCATTGTGCGCGATACGATCATTGCCTGGCAGGTCAAGAATGATGCCATGTATCAAAAATGGTCCTGCCCTGTGGTCGCTGAAACTGCGGATGGCTGGCTCAATAACATGAATGGTTTTCATGTAAAAGAACAGCATGTGATGACTGCATTGAATTCTGCCAAGTCAGGCGCGATTGAGGAAGGAAACGTCGGTGGCGGGACAGGCATGATCTGTTATGAATTTAAAGGCGGCACAGGAACTTCTTCGCGCAAACTCCCCGAAAAACTTGGCAGTTGGACAGTCGGTGTTTTAGTTCAATCAAACTTTGGTAGAAGGTATCAACTCACGGTTGCTGGTGTGCCTGTGGGAGGACATTTATTAGATGGTGCGCCTTTCACACATGGCAAAAATCCATTCAAACAGGATGATGGCTCGTTGATCGTTATCATTGGGACGGATGCGCCCCTGCTCCCCCATCAACTCAAGCGACTGGCAAAACGAGGGACCATCGGCATGGCTCGCACAGGCAGCCTGGGCGGCAACGGTTCAGGGGATATTTTCCTTGCATTCTCCACTGCCAATCCAAACGCCGCGCATGGGGATAAAATGGGATTGGCGAATATTCAAACTTTATCCAACGACCATATAGATCCATTGCTATCCGCGTCTGCGCTTGCAACGGAAGAAGCGATTATCAATTCAATGATCGCCGCAGAGGATATGGTCGGACATAACAATTTGAACATCAAGGCATTGTCGCATGAAGAAGTTAAGGATTTATTGAGGAAATATAACAGGTTGAATCAATAGGCGGAAGGCATATCGACTACCTTCCGCCTACTTAGGTTTCCAAATCCAATTATCCTACTTCACCATCCCTATCTTGACGCTCACGTTCAATTTATCGCCGATCTCCTCCAACGCGTCGCTCCATTTGTGGAAATTCAACTGCGGTGGGACAACGACCATCCCTTTCATCATGAACAACGGTGTGCCGCTCATCGGCGCAGGCGTGGAACTGGTATCCATGTTCTCGATGTTAATGCCCTGCGCGGCAAGATGATGCGAGATCTTATGGATGATGCCTTCATGATCCGCGCCCGTGACTTCGATCTCATAGGGAAGCCAGCCCGCATATTTCTTCGAATCGTCCTCGGTTTGCAAAAGAGTGACCTGGTATTCCTCTTCGCGCAGTTTCTTAAAGTCCTGATCGAGGTTCGCAAACTCGTCGTCAGGGACTGCGACCAGCATGAGCATGGCGAATTCCCCGCCAAGACGCGACATCCGACTGGCCCCCACATTGCCCTTGCGCTTGAGGATCACATTTGTAACATGATCCACAATTCCGATCTTGTCGCGGCCTGTCAGGGTCAATACAATATTCTTTGGCATGGTAATCTCTCTTTTTACAGTGGGTATGCAAATTTTTCAATCAAGTATAGCATAAGGAAAAAACAGCAGATTATTACACTCTGCCAGTCTTCTCCAGATAATCGCTATACCCGCCCTGATATTCAAGCAGCTGGCCATTTTCAATCACAAGCAATCGCTCCACGGACCTGTCGAGGAAATAGCGGTCATGCGAGATGACCAGCACCGTGCCGATAAAATCTTCGAGCGCCTGCTCGAGCACTTCAGCCGAGGCAATATCAAGATTGTTGGTGGGTTCATCCAGCAGGAGAAAATTCGCACCGCAGAGCACGACCAAAGCCAGTTGCAGTCGGCTGCGCTCCCCGCCGGATAGTTCGCCGATCTTGTGCGAGACCTGTTTATAAGTGAATAAGTATCGTAGCAGGAAGGCGGTCGCCCTGGATTCGCTCATCTCGCCCGCGTATCGGACAGCATCCAAAACTGTTTGATCGAAATCGAGCGTTTCATGCTCCTGGGCATAATGTCCAATCGAAACGCTGGGACCGATTTTTATCTCACCGGAGTCGGGACTTTCTTTTCCAAGGATCATTCGCAGTAAAACAGATTTGCCTGCGCCGTTCGCGCCTATCAATCCAACCCGTTCACCATGCCAGATGGTTTGATTGAGGTTTGAAAACACTTGTTTATCGCCAAATGATTTGGAAATATCAACGAGTTCCAAAACCTTATTCGAACCGCGCCAGCCATTGAGACGCAGTTCCATCCGTTTGCGGTCGGTGACGGGCTTTTCGACCGTGTCCATCTTGTCCAACCGTTTCTGCATGGTCTTGGATTTTCTGGCAAGGTCTTCGTTATCATAGACCCTACCCCAGATTGCCAATCGTTTTATGGCAGCTTTGAGGCGGGCGATCTGATGCTGTTGTGCGCGGAACAATTCATCCTGTCGTGTCAGCCGCATTTCCTTATCGACGATATAGGATGAATAATCGCCTTCGAACAAGGTCAATCTGCCGTCTTCGAGTTCGGCAATATGCGTGACGACAGCATCCAGCAAATAGCGGTCGTGCGAGACGATGACCACCGTCCCTTCGTATTCGCGGATAAGTTTTTCAAGATACATTTTGCCGGGCAGATCGAGATGATTATCCGGCTCATCCAAAAGCAGAATATCCGGGCGGAGCAGCAGCAGACGCGCCAGCCCGATCAATTTCTTCTGCCCGCCGCTCAAAACGGACAGGGGTTTGGTCAATTCACTTTCAGCCAGCCCCAGCCCAAGCAGCAGATCGCGCACGCGCGCAGGATAGGAGTCGCCGCCGAGGGAGTAGTATTCGTCAACAAGCTGATGTTGTCGTTCGAGGGCGCTTTGTAATTTCTTTTCATCTCCATACACTTCAGGATCACTCAAGCTGGATTCCACGCGCTCCAATTCCGCATAGACTTCCGCCACGCGCGGATTGCCCGCGAGCGCGGCCTCAAAAGCTGTCAGCGCAGGATCAAGCTCGGGATGTTGAGACAGGTATCCCGTCCGAACGAGGCGGGCGCGGGTGATGGATCCGCCCATTTCAGGGGAATGTTCGCCTTCGATCAATTTGAAGAGGGAAGACTTCCCCGCGCCGTTGGCGCCGATCAGGCCGATCTTTTGTCCATGTTGGATCTCCCAATCGAGATTTTCAAAGATGCGCCTGGCGCCGAGGATAAGGGTGATGTTCGAGAGTTGAATTTGGATCATTTTATTTTCCGATGAATTAAACAAAAACGCCGCAGGCGACCTGCGGCGTGTGAAAGTTGAGCTGCTGCTTTCAGCGTACAGGCGCGATTCGAGGAAGCCCTGTGTGGAAGAAACCACGCACACCGATCATCAATGGAGCTTTGCCTGCACAAAATTCGTAAATCATGTTTGCGATTATACCTGATTTCCGGAGGCCCCAAGGTCACTCACCCGCGATGGCAGAGTCTTCTGGCCGTGTGTATCAAGCAGGTTCACGGAAGACTCCTTCCACACCAATATGCAGATGTGTATTAATCTGTGGCAAAATAGGGGCATGTCCATCCAATTGACCACCCTCAGTCAGACCTCCCTTCAGGACTACAATGACTGTCCGCGCCGCTTTGAATTGCGCTACCTGCAACAACTGGCCTATCCCGCCATCGAGACCGAACCCGCGCTTGAAAATGAAAGACATCAAAAAGAGGGTGAATATTTTCATCGCCTCGTGCAGCAGCATCTCATCGGCATCCCTGCGGAGCAGATCGGCAAGCTGGCGAATACAGATAATTTACAAAGATGGTGGGAGAATTATATTAACTCAAAAGACCTCCGAGTTCTTCGAGAACTCGGAGGTCTATACACGGAAATCACCCTTTCTGCGCCGCTTGGCAAATTTCGTTTGGTCGCGAAATATGATTTGATCGCGATTGATAATAATAAAGTTACCATCTACGATTGGAAAACATATCGCAAACACCCAAAGAATGAGTGGCTCGCTGTCCGCTGGCAGACGCGCGTTTATCGCGCTTTGCTTGTGCAAGCGGGCGCGCATCTCAACGGCGGCAAGCCGCTCGACCCTGAACAGATCGAAATGATCTACTGGTTCGCAGATTTTCCAAACGACCCCGCCCGATTCATTTACAAAGCGGATCAATTCAAACGGGATTGGGACGCGCTCACAAGGTTGTCAGAGGAGATCACATCCGCTTCATCTGGTTCGACTGCGCTCACCACAGGCTTCCCGAAAACTGATGAAGCCGCGAAATGCAGTTACTGCCCCTATCGGTCGTACTGCAACCGCGGCATCCGTGCGGGCGACGCGCTCGACGCCGAACTGGAAATCGAAGCCGAGGAATTATTCGATATCAATTTTGAACAGATCGGGGAGATCGAGTTTTAACTTTACTGCGGGGATGATGTAAACCCGCCTCTGTTTTATGAAGTCTCAGTCTCCGCCTTGCGCATGGACTGGAAGGACTGGATCGCCACTTCCAGCATGGACAGGTCGGGAGTACGCGTGGTGAGACGCTGCAAAGCCAGATTGGGCTTGATCAATAATTGAACGATGGGATTACCCAGGTTGTTGGCAGTCCAGCGGATGTATTCGACGGCAATCCCTGCCAGGATGGGGATGAACAAAATGCGGGTAACCAGGCGCCACAGGATCGGCATGGGGCCCAAGGCCGTGAAGACCAAAATGGACAACAAGACCAGGGTGAGCAGAAAAGCCGTCCCGCAGCGCGGATGTTCAATGGGGTAATTCGCCACGTTCTGCGGAGTCAATTCCGCGCCCGCTTCAAAGGCGTTGATGGTCTTATGCTCCGCGCCGTGGTACATGAACAGTCGTTTCACATCGGGCATAAAGCTGATCGCCCAGATATAGCCGATCAGCAGCAGCAGGCGGAGAATCCCCTCGAGCAGGTTGCCAACCCAAAGCGCAGCCGGGTTCTGGGCGAGCAAATGCTCCACCCAACCGCCGATCCCTGCGGGAAGCAGAAAGAAGAGTCCAATGCCAAAGGCGAGAGACAGTCCCATGGTCAGATAAAGAGCCGCTCCCTCCAGTTTTTCATCCTCGCCGGTTTGGGTATTCGCCGAAAGCGTGAGCGCGCGCATTCCCAACCCGAGCGCATCCATCAGCAGAATTCCGCCGCGCAAAAAGGGAATCCTGGTAATGCCCGAGCGATAGACATTCGCTAGTTTTTCGGTGTGAACGACAATCCCGCCGTCGGGTGACCGCATGGCGATGGCATACGCTTTTTGCCCGCGCATCATCACACCTTCGATCACAGCCTGTCCGCCGTACGTAATGATTCGATCTTCCATTGTTTATTTTTTTCCTGTAGGGCAGGGTTTATTCCTGCCCGCTTTTTTGAATACCAACCCATAAAGGGGTACCTATAATATTAAAGGCAACCATAACGGCCGCGCTTGCGAATTAAAAATTATAGAAAAAGCGAGTGAATGCCTCTATGCCTTTATACCAGGTTGGCAGATGAAGTCTTTCATTGGGAGAGTGGACGTTGTCATCCGGCAGGCCGAAGCCGGTCAGGAGCGAATCGGCGCCGACATATTTCTGTAAGAGCACCACGGACCCAATCGAGCCGCCTTCGCGTTTGAAGTACGGTCGTTTGCCCCAAACGGATTCGAGCGCCTTCGAAAGCGCCTGCACACCGGCGGAATCCGTTTCGACCAACGCCGCGCCTGCGTTGGACAAATTGATCAATTCCCATTTGATCGTCCTGGGCGCATTCTTTTTAAGATACGCCTTCATCTGCTTATGAACTTCCTGCGGGGTTTGATCCGGCACCAGGCGGCAGGAGATCTTCGCCATCGCCCACGCGGGTAGAACTGTCTTGGAGCCCTGCCCGGTAAAGCCCGAAAGCAAACCGTTTACTTCCAGGGTTGGGCGCGCGCCGACGCGTTCTGCTGGAATGAACTGCGGCTCGCCCCACAAGGCAGGCACGCCCGTCAGTTGAATCAATTCCCTGTCCCTGATCGGCAAACGTTTAAAATCCTCGCGCTCCCTTTTGCTCAGCTTGCGCACCTTGTCGTAAAAACCCGGCAGGGTAATCCTTCCATTTTTATCATGCATGCCCGCCACCAGCTCGATCAAGGCCTGTGCGGGATTGTGAATGGTCCCGCCGAACAAGCCGGAGTGCAGGTCCTTGTTCGGGCCATAGACTTTCAATTCAAAATAAGCCAGGCCGCGCAAGCCAGTGGTGATGGTCGGCTTATCCGCCCCCATCATGCCCGCATCTGGATTCAAACAAAAATCACAGGCCAGCAGCGCTTTATGATTCTTGATAAATTCGCCGAGATGTTCGGAACCGATCTCCTCTTCGCCCTCGACCAGCCATTTGATATTGACAGGCAAGCCTGTCGTGCGGACGATGGCTTCCACCGCTTTGAGAGAAGCCATCACCTGGCCCTTCATGTCAGAAGAACCGCGCGCGAATAGATAATCGCCATGCACTACTGCATGGAAGGGATCGGAGGTCCACAATTCCAGCGGATCAACCGGCTGCACATCGTAATGTCCATAGATCATCACCGTAGGGGCGGATTTGCCCGCGCCCAGCCACTCGCCATAGACAACCGGATGTCCGCCGGTCGGCATGATCTGCACCTTATCCATTTTGAACGAGCGCAACTGCGCGGCTACCCATTCCGCCCCGCGTTGAAGATCGCCTTTATTTTCGTCAAGAGTGGATATGGAAGGGATGGCAAGAAACTCTTTTAATTCGTCCAGGTATCGCCCGCTGTTCGAGCGGACATAATCCAGCGCTTTCTGAACATCTGGCATGCTTGATTCTCCTTTTATGTTTATGGCGTTGCAGTCGGTTCGGGCGTTTGTTCCAGCGTCCGGCGCGTTACCAGGTACCACTCAGTGATCAGAGCAAGGCGGTCACTGACATCATACATCGGGGCAACCTGCACTCCCTGAACCTGCGCATCCACCCCATAGGAATAGACGGGATAATACAAAGGCAGGGATGGCATGTCCTTTATGAACACAACCTGAAAGTTGCGATACAGGCGTGCACGCTCGGCAAAGTCTGCGGTGGTGCGGGCGGTTTCGAGAAACTCGCTGGCCGTGCGGTTATCCCATTGCGAATAGTTCTGTCCGCCCGTGGCTTCAGATTGATGCCAGAAAAGGTAGGGATCCGGGTCTGGCGTGCGGGAGGTATTCAAGTCTGCAAGCGCGGCTTGATAATTGCGTGGGGTGAGGTAATCATTCACAAGCGAGTCATAGGCAAGGGGCTGCAAATCTATTTTTACGCCGATCAATGCCCAATCCGATTGGATGGCTTGAGCGATCTGTGTGTGGATCGCGTCATCGGGATGCACCAATGTAAAGGTCAGAAATTGACCGTCCTTTGCGCGCACGTCCCCGCCGCCGGCAGGGATGACATATCCATCTGCTTTAAGTAAGGCGGTCGCGGCGTCAGGGTCATACTCGAATTTTTCGATATCTTCGTAATGGGCCCACGAACCCGGCAGGATGGGACCGTCGGCAATGATGGCTTGTCCATTGAGGATATGCGAGACAATCACATTACGGTTTACCCCAAATAACAACGCGCGGCGAACCTTCTCGCTTTGCAGGAACAGCACACTGGGGTTGTTGAGGTTGAGGAAGACCAGCCCCATTTGCGGGAGGCGGCTGCTATAGACCGAGAGCGTGCTTTCTCTTAAAGCCTGCTCCAAAGTGTCGCCGGTCAACTGACTCACCCCAAGCACCTCGCCTTGATTATAGGCATCAAATGCTGCGGCTGAATTCGGATAAAAACGGAATACAACCTGTTCAATGAACGGAGGTTGTATGTAGTAATCCGCGTTTGCAGCAAGCACGACACCAGTGATCTGGCCACCGCTGGTCAGCAGTCGGTCAAACTTATACGGACCTGAACCGACCGGCTGCAAATTAAATTCTGCGTTGGCCAATTGATCGGCGGGGATGGTTTCGAGCAGGTGTTTTGGCAGAATGCCAAATGTGACGTAATCCAAAAACGGGGCAAACGGTTCCGCCAATTTGAATTGAATGGTTTTATCGTCGAGGCGTTTTACTTCAATTTGAGACCACAGGTCTTTGATATCCTGCGGGAAGAGCGAGCCTGTGCTTTTGATAAGTTCAATTGTAAAAATCACATCATCGCTTGTAACCGGCTGACCATCATGCCAGAAAGCGTTTTGCCGCAATGAAAAATTATAGATCATCCCGTCAGGTGTTGCAGCCCATGAATCTGCAAGATCAGGCTGGGGCAATCCGCGGGAATCAAAACGCATCAGCCCGCTGAAGATCAGGCGGTTGATGTCGCGGTCGGCGGAGTTGTTCCAATCCAGCATGGGGTTGAGCCTACCCATGGAGCCGATCAGGGCTTCTGTATAAATGCCGCCGGGCGCGGCCTCGGGTAAAGTAATCACACTTACCGGTTGTTGGCTAAGCAGCAGCAAAGCCACGATCACAATCGTGACTGCTACAACGAGGATCTGCCAGCGTAATTTTTTCATAGCGAAATAAAATAAAGAAAGGCCGCCGCCAACCCCAATCTAGGGCAATGGCCCGGCGGCCCAGACAGGCTTGTGATTTTTAGCGTCCCAAAATGATGATGGTGATCACAAGGCCGAAAAAAACCACGGCAAGTACGATCGTCACCCAGAAAAGGATGCGTTCAATACCGCGACGGGCGGTAAATACACCGCCGGTATCCGCGCCGGTAAGACCGCCCAGCCCTGCACCCTTGCTTTGCAGGATCACACTGAGGATCAAACCAACCGAGGTTATAATCAGCGAAATATTCAAAAATCTAGTCATACAATATGCCTCCTTGAAATTAGCGGACAAATTATACCTGTTCAAGAAGCGAATCGTCAACAAGAGCCTGTAAGTCAGAAAATTTAAAGATGTCATTCCCCATTCGGGGACGATGTGCGAGGGCATGCCCTTCGACAGCCTCAGGACATCGCTTTCCGAAGAGATCCCCCGTTTCAGCGAGCAGGCTGCCTACCCATGCGGGTACGATGTCACCGCAAAATGGCCCACAGCGATATATTCATGAGGAATTTATGCACGAAGTCATCATCAACCTGCACATGCACACTAGATATTCAGACGGAAGCGGTACCCACAAGGATATTGCCTCCGCCGCCATGAAGGCCGGCGTCGATGTGGTGATCGTCACCGACCACAATATTCTTGTGCATGGATTTGAAGGGTATTACAAGGAAAAAAATAAAAAAATCCTGCTGCTGATTGGCGAGGAAGTCCACGACCAGGCGCGTGACCCGCAAAAGAATCACCTGCTCGTCTTTGGCGCAGACCGCGAACTGGCTACCTTCGCTGAGAATCCGCAAAACCTGATCGATCAGGTACACAAGGCGGGCGGGCTGTCCTTCCTGGCCCACCCGGACGACCCCGAAGCGGAGGCGTTCAGGGAGGTCGACATTTCATGGGTGGATTGGTCGGTGCAAAATTACACCGGCATCGAGTTATGGAATGCCCTGAGTGAATTGAAAACCGTCGTTCCCACAAAGCTTCACGGCGCATTCTATGCGTTTTTTCCCGCTTTCGTGGCGCACCAGCCTATTCCAAAGACACTGGCAAAATGGGATGAATTACTCTCGCATGGTCAGCCTGTGGTGGCGGTCGGCGGTTCGGATGCGCACGCTTTGGACATGCATATGGGGCCGATCCACCGCGTGATCTTTCCGTATGAATTTCACTTTCAGACGGTCAACACGCACGCGCTTCTCCCTGAACCGTTGAGCGGCGAGGCGGAGGAGGACAGGCTCCTCATCTACAAGGCCATGTCGGCGGGACATTGTTTCGTCGGCTATGACCTGCCCGCCCCCACCCGCGGATTCCGCTTCACCGCGCAGGGACGGGATACCTCCGTGTCGATGGGCGATGAGATTCCAGCGAAGGGCGGTGTGACCTTGCAGGCAAAATTACCGTCTCATGCGGAAATCTCCCTTTTGAAAGATGGCGAGGTGATACGAACCTGGAAGAATCAAACCGCCTGCACACATATCACCACTGAGCCGGGCGTATATCGGGTCGAGGTCTATCGCAGATTTCTGGGCGGGAGGCGCGGCTGGATATACAGCAATCCGATCTATGTAAGCTGAAAATCCCTCGGACGGGATCAGCTGTCCGTTAAGCATGAGGCGGATTCTTCATCCAAATAAAAAGATTCTGTGGTAAACTTCGCACCCTAATCAAACAGGTACGTCTTAATATACGTGCCTTTCCGTTCCCGGCAAGCCAACGGCTTGAACAGGAACATACCCATGGAAAGGAGGATTTCCCAATGCGTAAATACGAATTGATGTGCATTATTCAGCCCGACTTGGATGAGACCGCTTTTAACGGCGTGCTTGACAAGGTCAAAAGCTGGATCAGCGAGTCAGGCGGCAGCGTGGATAAGGCCGAGGTGTGGGGACGCCGCAAGCTTGCCTACATTATCCAAAAGCACCGCGAAGGCCAGTACGTTCTTTTGAACGTGAGCATGGAGCCTGCTGCCACCTCCGCCCTTGAACGCAACCTGCGTTTTCAAGAGTCGATCATACGTCATATGCTTTCTGTTGTCGGTTAGTTTATTGCAATTGCCGGTTATTTACCAAGGAGATTGAGATGAGCCGAGGCCTTAATAAAGTTCAGATCATTGGGCATCTTGGGAAAGACCCAGAGATGCGTTACACACCTTCGGGTAAACCAGTCACAACTTTTTCCGTGGCAGTCAGCCGTTCGTGGAACAGCGCGGATGGCGAGCGCCATAACGAAACCGAGTGGTTCAATGTGGTTGCCTGGGGTAATCTCGCTGAAATCTGCAAGCAATACCTCGTCAAGGGGCAGCAGGTCTACATTGAAGGACGCCTGCAGACCCGCCGCTGGGATGACAAGGAAGGCCAGAAGCATACCAGCGTGGAGATCGTTGCCAACGAGATGATGATGCTGGGTGACCGACGCGATGCAAATAACAACCATCCACAGGATATTGACAGCGCTTCTCCCGAACCGGGCACGGGCCCGGCGGAAGACGAATTCCCGTTCTAGATAGTTTGGAGTAAACCATGAGTGACGAACGCAATTTCTCAGGCGGCGGTGAAGGCGGCGGCGGAGACCGCAGGTTTTTCGCCAAGCCTAAATTTTGTCAATTTTGCGCAGACAAACAATTGATCATCGAATACAAGAAGATCGACTTGCTTCGCAAATATATAACTGAAGACGGCAAGATCCGTCCGCGCCGCCAGACCGGCGCATGCGCCAGGCACCAGCGTGTGGTGGCGGCCGCGATAAAGCAGGCCCGCCTTGTGGCGCTTCTGCCTTTCAGCGGCAGGGCATTGGACGATACCCGTTCCTAATTGCCAAAAGATTTTCACGGGGCATGGGAAAAATTCCATGCCCCGAATTTGTGTTAATGACTTTATTTTTTCATAAAGGAGTATGAGCATGCCTAATGATTCGGGTAAAAAACCTGTTTTGCATAAAAAGCATGTCGCCCGCCTGCAGCGCGAACAACAACAGGTACGCCTCATCCTGTACTTATTCTTCGGCGCTCTGGCCCTGGTTGTGGCTCTGCTGGTGTATGGCTGGCTGGACATTAAATACTTCCAACTTCAACGCCCGGTTGCGAAGGTTGGGGATGCTGAAATTCGTCTCAGCGATTTTGAACCGCGCGTACGATTGCAGCGCCAGCAGTTATTGGGTCAATATGCCCAATATCAGCAATACGCACAGTATTTCGGCATGAATGTGGATAACCAGCTGAAACAAATCGAATCCAATTTAAATACACCTGTGACGATTGGCCAGGCCGTGCTGGACCAGATGGTCAACGAAGCATTGGTCCGCCAGGAAGCCGCGAAGCGCGGAATCACCGTGAGTGAGGCCGAGCTCAACGAGGCCATTCAGGGCGCCTTTGGCTATTATCCAAACGGCACACCCGTACCGACTGTCACACCCACACAAGTGATCTTACCGGATGTCCCGGCTGAGGCTTTCAGCGTCGTCACAGTCACCCCGCCGCCCAGCGCCACGCCTGAACCTCCCACGGCTACACCCACTATCACGGAAATCGCTCCCACCGTGGGCGCCCCTGAAGCGACGGCAACCGTAAGCCCCACGCCCATCCCCCTGCCGACCTCCACGCCTTACACTCTCCAGGGATTTGAAAGCGAGCTCAAAGACGCGACCCAAAGAATGGCAAGCCTGGGTTTCGATGAAGGCATCTATCGTTCATTCTTCGAGGCGCAGATTCTTGATAGAAAACTCAGGGAGGAGATCACAGCCGACGTCGCCCCAACACAGACCCAAGTCTGGGCGCGCCACATTTTGGTAGCCGACGAGACCCTTGCCAAAGATATCATCGAACGCTTAAAGAACGGCGAAGACTTCGCCGCGCTGGCAGCGGAATTCTCCACCGATACTGGCTCTGCAGCCTCCGGCGGGGACCTCGGCTGGTTTGGCACTGGCGCCATGGTTCCTGAATTCGAAACTGCGGCCTTTGCATTGGAGAAATCCGGCGATTTCACCACCGAGCCTGTTCAAAGCAATTTTGGCTATCACATCATCCAGTTGATTGCGAAGCAGGAACGCCCGCTGACCGCGGACCAGTATAAAGCCGCCAAAGACAAGGTCTTTTCAGATTGGCTGACGACCGCCAGGGAAGAATACGGCGTGCAAACCTTCGACATCTGGCAGCAGCGTGTTCCTTCCGAGCCCAACTTCGTCACCCAGGCAACTGAAGCCGCAAATGCACAATTGACTGCCCAGGCGGAATCCTTGACGCAAACGGCAACTGCCAAGCCTTAATCGTTGTAAAAGAGTAGCAAATCACAAAATGCCCGCCTGATCATAGGCGGGCATTTTGTTGTAAATTTATGCCGCAAAATCCTTTAGATTCATGGGGCTTTTCTTGTTGCGATCAATCAACGATGAAGAGTTTAACTCCAGTCTCTGTATGGGATCGATGCGGTTCCGCTTCATCGGCTCCCTGAGTATTGCCAGACTGCTTCAAAAACAGAGACTCTTCTTCAGGTTCGTTTGCAAAATGTTTCTTTTTGCATGTACAATTATCCTGATTATTGGTGGATGTATATTTTGTCTCGGTGACCCGAAAAATATTTGATCTTTAATTTCCAAGCGGTGGGCTGAGATGCTCGTGCGTACGGCTTAGTTCAACTCGGACGGATGCGGCGGCACTTTCTACCGCAGTTTTTATTCCCTTCCCTCCCGCCGCATCAATCCTTAATTCGTTAGGCAGCCCATTGTAGCACAGTGATTTGATAAACAAGTAAAGGAGAAAACCATGTCAGACGAAAACAAACACAATCTCATTTATTTTGAAAGCACCTCCATGAAAGCCCTGTACGAAACGATGGAAGAATGGCAAAAAAGCAATAACAAGCGCCTCCTCTCAACCAATATTCAGAAAGACAAAGGTAAATTTTGTTGCATCGCCCTCAGCAATCCCACTGAAGTAATCATTTGCAATGGGTCTCAAGCACACCAAGCATCGGTTACACCAAACGGAAAACTGCATGTAGTTCCCGCCAACAATTATGCATAGCGGCTAGTACTATTGCATTACATAGTTAGCCAAAAGGAGTAATTTATGCCAACACATAATGAAATAATGATGTTGTCGGTATTTTATGGTCAAGCAATGAACGAATTGAAAGCGTCTAGAAATTATGCAGAGGCGGTTCGTTTGTTCAACGTAGCATTGGGTTTAGACCCAAACAATGGAGGGATTTATCATAATCGGGGAATCGCTTATACCAACCTTGAACGTTGGCGTGAAGCGGTGTCAGATTTTAGCCATGCTATTTCATTATCACCTCATCCGTCATCTTTTGAACAAAGAGGTATGGCATATTATCAAATCGGTGACAAAGACTCGGCTTTCAAAGATTGGCAACAAGCGTTACAAATAAATTCTCGCAGTGTATTCGCAGTGACAAATTTGGCTTGTCTTGCCATTGAGAAAAGTCAATTCCAACAAGCGATAAAATTATGTTCTCAGGCTATTCTTATTGAGCCAACATACGCAAAGGTTTATCAACTTCGGGCGCATGCTTATCTCGAAACGGGAGACCGACCTCACCATCTCGCAGATTTACAAACAGCGCACGAGTTGGTCGCGAGCGGCAGAGATACGTCAGATAATGACTCAGGAGAACGATAACAATATCTTCGCATGGGAAAAGCGGGCTAACAAAGCGTTCTCAGAAACAAGATCATCAAGAGCTGGTATGAGATCATCATCAGGTGACGAATTTCGTGCGAATTCTCTTGGGACATCAATTGCAAAGCTAAAAATCAATCAAATTTTCGCAAGCGATTAAACACAAACAAGGCATCTTCAATGATGAGGATGCCTTTGCCTTTGCTGATTCCATCCTGTTAGGCAGGCACGAGCTGGAAACCGAATTTCCCGGCTTTCTTCTTTATGTACTTGATCTGCGCATCTTTGTACTTCTTCTCGTATTCCTCCACGTTGATCTTTTCATATTCCACTTGATCTTCAACATCCGATACACTACGCGCGCGATGGCAATCCATATCATACCTCAATAGAGCGTTGAAATCTTGTATCTGGGTATAATTTGAGGGTTCAAATGGATGTTTTTCGACAGTCTCGTTAGGCTGCCCGTTCTGTATGATTAATAAATTGAGAGGTCAGCAATGAGTGATATCAATACCTCGGAATGCGTTGTCTGTCGCAAACATAAAGGTGAGATTGATATTCCTGGTGCAGTCATCCATCAAAACGCTCTGATCTTTATTTCTCATGCCCAGTTATGGCGAAATGAGAAAGAACATTATTTAGGACATGTGCTTATTGAATCTAAACGCCATGTGGCAGAATTGGCGGATTTGACCGAGCAAGAAGCCCAAGTCATTGGCTTATTCACAAGTAGAGTAGCGAAAGCCTTGTTGCATACAGAGTCTGTGGAGCACGTCTACTCGTTTTTCATAGGTGATGGTGTTCCTCACGTTCATATCCATGTGATTGGCAGGTATCCTAATGCACCCAAAGAATATTGGGGTCCAAGAGTAGATGAATGGCCCGATGCTCCGAAAGGAACCGCAAAGGAAATTGAGCAAGTTGCAACCCGTCTGCGTAACTTTCTTAAAGAAAATTACGATGACATAGCGGTTGAATGAATTTAGAAACGTTGATTGTAAAAAGGTAGCCCACCGATTAACAGCAGTGTCAAGAGATAAGCGACAAAAGGATTGAAAAGAAAGTGCTGTAATAGAAAATGGTTCGGAAGGATGAACTTTTGGAGCCATTTTTGTTACTTGCTTTCATGATTTTCAAGCTGGAAAGGGCCTTCACTGTCTCTGCCAGATGGGTTTATACTTTCGCTGTGCAATAAAGCATTTTTCCCTGGACGAACACCAGGCCCGGCTGGTTTCGAGTTTTTCCTGCTCCCAGGCAGAGTCCACGCTTGTACTGACTGGCGAAGCCGTGTCGAAGTGCCCGCCCCGCTGAATTGAGCTTGTCGAAATCACCTGCCAGTATCCCCACTCGGCCAGCATCCCCTTCGGGAATGATAGCACAAACCGTTTGCTACATCGCTCCCAGAAAGTTCCAAAATCCTTCCGCCATTGGTGTAAAATCAATGTAGACAGTATAGTGTTTAGCGAGTTTATGGAGTAAAAAACCATGACACTTGATGAGAAGATCCACCGATACGCACAAAAACTTCCTCATTCTTTTCAGGAAGAGTTGTTCGACTTTGTTCAGTATTTGCTAATGAAGGCTGAACAGCAAGAAAAGCAAGAGTGGGATTCATTATCGTTATCTTCGGCAATGCGTGATATGGAAGATGAGCCTGCTTTATACGGCATTTCTGACATACGGGTGGCTTTTGCGTGAAAAAAGCGGGGCAAGTTGTTGTATTTCGTTTTCCGCAAACTGACCTTGAAGAAGGTAAGTTGCGCCCTGCTCTATTGCTTGGAAAATTGCCTGGTGAATACGAAGATTGGCTGATCGTCACAGACTCGCCAATTTATTGAGGGGTTCGATGAACTTGTCAAAGATAGTGACGAAGATTTTGGGGAAAGCGATTTGAAAGCTACAAGTGTAATTCGTTAGGCATCTCAATCTTCTTGAGGTAAGCTATGAAAAACATTTCCACAAGCGACCAACTAAAGAGAAATTATGATGATTATTATGAGAGCGGAGACTCTGAATGGCGGATGTTGGGGGCAATAGATAAGGCTGCCAATATCATCTCTCTTTGTCATGACCTGCCCCATACAGCCATTCTTGAAATAGGAGCTGGGGAAGGATCCATATTGAAGAAATTATCGGAACTAGGTTTTGGTGAAAAGCTTTATGCTCTTGAAATATCGCCATCTGGTGTAGAAACCATTCATAGTAAAGGAATATCTCGGTTAACCGAATGCCTGCTCTTTGATGGATATGATATTCCATATGGCGATTACAAGTTTGATGTCGCAATTCTAAGCCATGTGATTGAGCATGTTGAGTACCCAAGAAAACTTCTTTATGAGGCTGCTCGTGTGGCTAAATATGTTTTCGTAGAAGTGCCTTTGGAAGATACTTTGCGGTTGAAAACTGATTTCGTTTTTGATAAAACGGGGCACATTAATTTTTATTCGCCTATTACAATCAGAAGACTAATTCAGACCTGTCATCTGGAAGTCTTAAAACAAATAGTAACGAATCCATCAAAAGCTGTGCACAAATATCGGCTAGGCAAGAAAGGGTTAGTAAATTATTACATTAAGGAATATTTGCTGAAAGTTTCGCCAAGTATAGCTACAAAAATCTTTACCTACCATTTGTCATTAGTATGTCAAGCGAAACGGTAGGTATACAAGTTTTCACCTACCTGCTGCCGAGCAAAGCATGCATCCCGTCACTGCTTCGTGTGCGGGGCGAGCGGCCGGATGCTGGGGATGCCAAGCGCTCGCGCGCTTTGGCTGGGCTATGGTCGCAGGGGACTGCTCCCTCGCCCAACCGTCGCCATTTTCGAGAATTTTGGTTGTTGAGCCTGTCGAAACACTGGCTTCGAGTTATTTTCTACTTTCGAACAGAATTCACGCCCGCCCCAGCGCCATGCTTCGCGAACGCAAACCGTTGGGCAAGCAGAGAGAGGTAATGAAATGGCAAAGTTTATCAAATACGTTCCCCCAAAAGAGAAAGAATTGCATGAAATAATTAAGACCAATCTAGCTTCGCTGGAAGATGAACTTCACCTCCTACAGTACGAATTACCAACAGAAACAGGAATTATTGACCTGTTATGCGTAGATGTGGAAGGGCGAATCGTAATTATCGAAGTTAAGCTACATGAGGATGAAGGTATATTGTTCCAGGCGCTACGAGATTATAGTGTTATAGATAAAATACGATATCAATTAGCGAAGAACTTCAGTAAATTCAAGATAAATCCCGAATTATCTCCAAGAATAGTATTAATAGCTGAGGTTTTCAGCGAAGATATTAAACGATTAGCGACGCTTGTTAAGCCAGAAGTCGAATTATTCGAATACACAACAATAAAGTTCGAAGATTCTGAGAAGGGGATAATATTTCACAGTATTTCATTGCCAATTGAAATATTTGAACCAACGAAACCGCCAACGCTTGAACGGATAATTGAAAATATGAGAAATAAGAAATTGTTACCATTACTTGAACAAGCAAGAGAACGAATAAAACAAATAGGACCAGGTATTGATGAGTATGCTACCCAAAGTTATATTGGGTATAGATATTCAAATGGCAGGCAAATTGGATTTATTATGACATATAGAAATGCCTTTCGAGTTGGATCCAATACGGTAGATGAAGAAAAACGACTACTTCGCTATGAAGACAAGAGAATTGAGACAATTGAAGATACATTCGATAATATTATCGAAAATATACGAACCACATATATCAATTTGAGTGGCAATAAAAATTAGGCTTTTCCAACACCGGCTCCAGCAGACAGCGGCTCCCCCACTGGTGGAAAGCGTCGGCTTGCGAGAAATGAGTGATAATGGCGAAGGCGCCTTGTCCGTCCCGCCGTTGCCGCTGAGCCATTCCGTTATAAAAGTTCAAAATGAAAAAAAACACCATCAAATCATTGCCCAATAGAAACAAAACCTAAAATCGCTGGGTCACCGGTTCAATTCCAAGGGGGCTAACCCCTACCCCCTCTTCAATAAATCATCTGTGACTTGATCCAGACGCAGGCTGATGATCTGACTGGCCGAGTCGCGTCCCATGGTCACGCCGTAGATCACGTCCGCTGCCTGCACGGTATTGCGATTGTGGGTGATGATGATGAACTGCGTATCCCTGCTCAAGTCGACCAGTAAATCGCGGAAACGCCCGACATTGGCTTCATCGAGCATCGCATCCACTTCGTCCATCACGCAGATAGGCGTGGGCGAAACTTTTAACAGGGCAAATACCAGCGCGATCGCGGTCAAACTTCTTTCACCGCCGGAGAGCATGGCTAGGCCTTGTTCGCGCCGGCCCGGTAAACGCGCTTCGATTTCAATGCCGGTGTCCACAAGGTTTTCAGGGTCGGTCAATGCCAGGCGCGCCGAACCGCCGCCAAACAGGCGCACAAAAGTCTCACGGAACTGCTTATCCACCGCATCGAAGGTGCGCACAAATTCGCGTTTGGTGACTTCATCCAGCTCGGCGATTACCTGTTTCAAATCCGCTTCGGCTTTGCGCAGGTCTTCCACCTGGGTCTTCATGAATGTGTAGCGTTCGCTTTCCTGATCGAATTCCTGTTTTGCATCCGGGTTGATCGGCCCCATGCGGCGCAACTGTGCGCGATGATGGGT
Organism: uncultured Anaerolinea sp.; assembly: GCA_964511765.1. GTDB lineage: Bacteria > Chloroflexota > Anaerolineae > Anaerolineales > Villigracilaceae > Villigracilis. The sequence continues at coordinate 13,129 of CAZEGE010000016.1, read as the reverse complement.
CAACTGTTCTTCGACCTCAGGCGCGAGTTCCGTCACAATGGGCAGTTGTTCCACCATGCCATCCAACGGCAAAGGCACGGGACCGGAAACATCCTCCGCATAATCGAACATCACCAGGCCAAAGTCATCGCTGATCTTCTCGCGCAGGTTATCCAGGGCTTCCGCCTTGCGGGTCTGTTCCAATTGCAACTGTCCATGCGAACGCTCGGCATTTGCAAAAATCTTTTGCGCGTTATTTTCATCCTCCTGCAAACGCGTTTCCTCCTGTTCCGCCGTTTCAAGGTCTTTTTCGGCAGGCTCGATTTGAACCCGCATGGTCTCGATCTGTCCGTGCAAACCCGATTCAAGTTCACGCAAATTTGTTTTTTCATGATCCAGAACATACAGGGAATGTTCCGCTTCCTGCAAACGCGAAGCCAGCTCCACACGGCGGACATCCAGGCGCGTGATTTCTTTTTCACGTTCCTCTTTTTTCGCAAGCGCACCCGCCGCACTTTGTTCCGCCACAGCCGCGCGCGTGCCCCAATAGGAAGCCTGCTCCTGCAACTCGTCCGCGGAAACTTCCTTCAACTTCGCATTGATTTCCTTTAACTGTGCCTGCGCCTCGGTTGAATGGGTCTCGACTTCAGATTGAGATTCGATCAATTTTTCCTGGATCGAAGCCGACTCCTGCGCCTCGGCTTCCAATTGTGTCAACTGGTTTCTCTGCCACTCCAGTTGACGCGTCATCGATTCAGACTCAAGACCGGCCTGCTGCTCGGTCTCCTGGGCTTCCCCCAATCTGATGCGGGCTTCGCGCGCATCGGTCCCGGCTTGCACCAGTTCACGCTGCGCCGCAGCCAGTTGATTGGATAGCTGTTCCACGGAATCATTTGATTCTGCAAGGCGGGCGAGGAGTCCGCTCAAGGCTGATTCAAACTCCCGTTTTTTGCGTGACCGGCCGAGGGTCGAGGAGGAAGCGGTTTTCCCAGCGATGATCAAACCGTCGCCGCGGAAGACTTCGCCGCGCAGAGTCACCACGCGCGCGTGAGTCGGCAAATCATTAATTAAGTTTCGCGCAGACGAACGGTCCCGCACGATCAGCGTCTGGCCCAACATTAATTCGACCACGCCGCGCAAATCACCCGGCGCATTGACAAGTTCGGAGGCGACACCGAGGCAATCCATATCATCAGGTTTGTGGAGGGGGATGGAATCCTGTTCCACGAGGGGCAACAACGCGGCGCGCCCGGCATCGTCTGATTCCAATAAACTCAACGCATCTTCAAGTTGATCTGGGTCCAGCAAGACCGCATCGAGGGTATCGCCGAGGGCAACGGCAATGGCAACTTCAAGTTCGGCTGGAACATCCAATGCGGCACTGAGCGCACCACGCGCACCCGAGAGCCTGGATTGACGTGCAGCATCGAGTAAATAACGCGCGCCCTCCGCATAACCCGCAAGCGATTGTTCGGATTGCTCCAATACTTCGATCTGGGCTTTCAACCGCGAGTGATCGGCTTCTTCCTTCGCGCGGTGTTCAAGGGCTTCGCGGCGTTCGCGTTCGATTGAATCGACTTCATTTCTTTTTGCAGCAACTTTTTTCTCGGTTTCCTGCAAGGCAAGCAGAACCTGCTCACGCGCCTTAATCGCAGATTCAAATTGTGCCCTGGCCTGCGCAGTGAGGGATTCGGCCCTGGCAATGGAGGTTTTGGTTAGTTCTATTTTCTGGTTTTGTGATTCAATACGCGATTTCAATTCATCCAGGCGTGCATTATTTTCGGCGCGCTGCTGGCTCAGCGCTTCGATTTGGTTTCTTATAACGGCAAGCTGCTCTTCAAGACTGGCCCGTTCGGACAGGCGCGATTGCAAGGCGTTTTGTGCGTTTGCAAACTGTGTTTTTGCCTCTTCATACTCAGCTTGAATGCGGGCAAGTTCCCGTTCGGATTCGCCGTAACGTTCATAGGCGAGATGCAATTCATCCATCGCATGTTCCTGATCGGAAAGAATGGAGGCCTGCGTGGAAGTCAATGCACGGCGGCGTTCATCGAATACCGCCAGTTCGCGGCTGATGGCTTCGCGCTGGTTGTGCAAATCCGCGGATTGGCGATGCCATCCATTTAATTGCGAGCGCAGGCCGGAGAGACGTTCACGAAAAGCCATATAAGCTGCCTGTGTTTTCTCATAAGCCCCACGCGCTTCACGCACACGCAGTTCCTGTGCACGGACAGTTTCACGAATGTCGGTCAAATCGCGTTGGGAACGATGCCAGTGAAAGCCGTACCACTCGCGCAAAATCATCTTCAGGTCTGCCTGGGCGCGGGAAAAATCAATGGCGCGTTTCGCCTGTCGCTCCAGACTGCGGAGACGGGGCTCGAGTTCAGCCATGATATCCAGCACGCGTTCGAGGTTTCTTTCAGTATTATCGAGGCGTTTCAAAGCGTCGTCGCGGCGGGCGCGATACAGGCCCACCCCGGCCGCTTCTTCAAACAAGCGGCGGCGCTCATCCGCCTTCAAGGCCAGCGAGGCATCCACCAGACCCTGTCCGAGGATGGTGTAGGTGCGTTCGCTCAAACCCGCCTGGGCAAGCAATTCGTTCATCTCGCGCAAACGGACATGCTGTGAATTGATTAAATATTCATTGCGTCCATCACGGTGAGCGTAACGCGCCATGGCAACTTCCGAAAAATCAAGCGGAAGCCATTGCTCGGTATTGTCGAAGGTAATGGTGGCCTGCGCCATGCCTGCCCGCGAACGATACTCGGAACCGGCGAAGATCATGTCTTCGGTTTTTTTGCCGCGCAGAAGCGTATAGGACTGTTCGCCCAATACCCAGCGCAGGGAATCGGCGATATTCGATTTACCGGAACCGTTCGGTCCGACTATGGCGGTAATTCCGCTCGCGAATTCAAATACCGTGCGCGAAGCGAAAGTTTTGTATCCTTGTAATTCGAGGGATTTCAGACGAAGGGGCATGATCTCAATTTTCGGCTTTGGATTTTCTCTTACGATTGGTGGTCGAATCATCCAGACCACTATTTATGATTATGAATTCAATTTTTCCAGCGCATCTTTTGCGGCGGCGCGCTCGGCGCTGCTTTTACTTGATCCTGTGCCGCGGCCTTTAATCTCGCCTGCAACCTCCACTTCCATGTCATAAATACGAGCATGGTCCGGTCCGCTGGCATTGACGACGCGATAAAGCGGCATTCCCAATCTTTGCGACTGGGTAATCTCCTGCAACTCGCTTTTGGGATCGTGGAGTTCATCCAGGACAGTGGGACTCATCCACTCGAGCAAAGGCTTCATAAAATGTTTCACCGCATCAAGCCCGGAGTCAAGATACAAGGCGCCGATCAGCGCTTCGAAAGCCGAACCCAGCAAATTATCCCGAAGATGGCCGCCGGAGGATTGTTCGCCGCGCCCAAGCCGAAGGGCAGAGCCGAGCTCCAGGTGGCGGGCAAATTCTGCCAGTCGTTCATTCCGCACAAGAGAGGAGCGGATCTTCGTCAGATTGCCTTCATCCAATTCAGGGAAGCGGTTATATGCCCACTCCCCCACGATGAAATCCAACACGGCGTCGCCCAGGAATTCAAGGCGTTCGTTGTCCTCCACTCCTTCAATATGTTCATTGGCATAGGAACGGTGGGTGAGAGCACGCGTCAGCAGCGATAAATTGGAAAAGGACAGATCCAGCCTTTCGTTGAGGCTGGAGGCGGATTCCATATCCCGCTTTGATGAATTTGTTGTCACGGGGACCTCCCGGAACTCCGGGAGCGATATTCTCCTACCAGCGGTTGGGAAATTTCGTTCCATTAGTTCCAATAATTTTTGAACGGGCTGAATTGTAACCTGAATTTTCGATGGGAGTGATTTTTTAAGATAGAATCAAAAAATCCATCGAAGGAGTCCTCAATGACCGAAGCAGGCAATGAAACACGTTTTTTACACGACATCCAATTGGGGCTGGGAGCATGGCAATGGGGTGATCGTGTGATTTGGGGATATGGGCAGACGCACACAGAGAAAGACATACGTGAATCATTTGATATTTCACTTAAACTGGGCATTCGGTTTGTGGATACTGCTGAAATCTATGGATCCGGCCAGTCGGAAAGATTGCTTGGCAAATTCCTAAAAGAAACGGACCGGCCTGTATGGGTGGCCACAAAATTCTTTCCAATGCCCTGGAGATTGACCAAGGGGTTTATTCCCCGCGCTTTGAAGGGGAGTTTGGAAAGGTTGGGACTGGGTTCTGTGGATTTATATCAAATTCACTGGCCTTCCCTGGTTATGAGTACTGAAACCATGATGGAGGGAATGATGGAATGTGTAAAACAAGGTTTGACGAAAACTGTCGGCATTTCAAATTTTGGAAAGAATCACATGCTGCGGGCCTATTCGACGCTGGCGCAGCATGGTATTCCACTGGCATCCAACCAGGTTCATTACAGTTTATTGAACCGCGAGGTGGAAAAGAATGGCACTCTGGCTCGCTGCAAGGAACTTGGCATTCGTTTGATCGCATATTCCCCGCTTGAAAAGGGCCTGCTGACCGGAAAGTATTCAACAGAGAATCCACCGCCCGGCATACGCGGTTCACAATATTCCGAACTGCTGAAAAAACTGACGCCTGTGATCAAGCTGTTGCAGGAAACCGGTCAAACCCATGGCGGTAAAACCGTTTCACAAGTTGCATTAAACTGGCTGATCTGTAAAGGCACGCTGCCCATCCCCGGCGCGAAAAATCAACAACAGGCAGAGATGAATGCAGGCGGCGCAGGCTGGCGATTGACTGAAGAAGAAGTCGCACGATTGGATGAAGCTACGGATAGTATCCGTGAATATTCAAAAGGGTAACAAATCATCCATGTTAAAATGAAAATACGATTAAATTTCAAGGAGTTTCTCAGAAAGATCACACGCCGGATCAAGAGGATATGATGGGCAAACCTACGTTGATCCTCATCGTCGGGCCGACTGCGGTTGGCAAGACAGAACTCGCCATTCGACTTGCGGAAAAGTTGAATGGCGAGATCATCTCCGCGGATTCGCGTCTCTTTTACTGCGGCATGGATATTGGCACCGCCAAGCCTTCACGCGATGAGGCGGCGCGTGTCCCGCACCACCTCATCGATATCGTCAATCCAGATGAGACCTTGAGCCTGGCAGTTTTTCAACAAAAAGCGAGAGGGGTTATTGCAGACATTCACACACGCGGCAAACTTCCATTTCTGGTTGGCGGTACGGGACAATACATCCGCGCGGTGACAGAGGGCTGGAGTCCGCCTGAGGTGACGCCAAATGCAAGGATGAGGGACGAATTGGAAGGGATGAAAGAGGAAAGAGGTATAGATTGGCTACACGCTAAATTGAAGATGCTCGACCCTGAAGCCGCCGAGAAAATCGACGCGCGAAACTACAGGAGAACCATCCGTGCCCTGGAAGTGATTCTTACAACGGGCAGAAAATTCTCCGAACAACGCGGGCAAAGCGACTCACCCTATCATTTAATTACGGTTGGGTTGACTCGTCCGCGCGAGGAACTTTATCAACGCGTGGATGAACGGATCGACCTTATGTTTGCAAAGGGATTGATTGACGAGGTGAATGGCCTGCTCAAAAAGGGTTATTCCCCCACCCTGCCCAGCATGTCTGCCATCGGATATCGGGAGTGTGTCGGGGTGATCAAAGGCGAATTGACAATCGAGCAGGCCAGGACGGAGATGAAGCGCATCACCCGCATCTTTGTCCGCCGGCAGGCGAATTGGTTCAAAGAGTCCGATCCGCAAATCAAGTGGTTCAATCCGGGAAATATAAAAGCATGCGAGGAAATTGAACAATATATCCGTATCTTGTTGTAGTTTAAAGTGTCGTAATTGACTTTTAATATTTTCACGTATATACTTATTTCATATCATCTTCACCAACAACCAAATGGAGGAAGCATGGACAGCAAGTTATGGCAGGCCAATTATGACAAAGGGGTTCCGACCACAATTGAATACCCGAATGTGCCGCTATTCCACTTTTTAGAGGATGCTGCGCGCAAATATCCCGACCGCGCCTGCACAATCTTTAAAGGCGCGGTTGTCACTTACAAAGAAATGAACGAAATCACGGATCGCGTTGCCGCCGCCATCGTGGATATGGGGGTGAAGAAAGGCGACCGGGTGGGCATGTTCATGCCAAACTCGCCGCAATTTGTAATGATTTATTATGGCATCCTAAAAGCCGGGGGCATCGTGGTCTCCACCAATCCACTTTATACCCCTCCCGAAATCGAATATCAAGCCAGCGACGCGGGCATTGAATACATGTTCGTCATGACGAATTATTATGAGACCATCAAAAAGGCTCAGCCCAAAACCAGGATCAAAAGGTTGATCGTGACCAACCTTAAGGAAAGCTTGCCGCCTGTGATGCGGGTGCTGTTCACTTTATTGCGCGAGAAAAAAGGGGGATTCAGGATCGAAGGCGGCCTGCGAGATGGAGATGTGTGGTTCCAGGATTTGCTTGCCAAACATAAAGACGCCTCGCGGCCGAACGTCGAAGTTGACCCCAACGATACGGCATTGTTCCAATACTCAGGCGGGACAACGGGCGTATCGAAGGGCGCAGTTGCCATGCACCGCAATGTGGTCGCCAATACGCTCCAAATCAAAGCCTGGATGCCCGGAATCGAGCCGGGCAAGGAAGTGGTGTTGATGGCCATCCCGCTCTTCCACGTATATGGCATGGTGGCAGGCATGAATTTTGCCATGGCTTGCGGAGCGAGCATGGTGATGGTGCCCAATCCGCGCGATTTGAAAGATGTGCTGGATAACATTGCAAAATATAAAACGACCATCTTCCCCGGCGTGCCTGCCATATACAACGGCATCAATAATCATCCGGATGTGAAGGCGGGCAAATATGATCTTTCATCCATCAAAGCCTGCATCTCCGGCTCGGCGCCATTAATGCGCGAGACCAAGGAACAATTCGAAAAACTGACGGGCGGCAAAGTATTTGAAGGCTACGGCCTCTCCGAAGCGCCGACGGCCACACACTGCAATCCGCTTGAAGGCGTAAACAAGACCGGTTCCATCGGAATGCCTTTGTCCGACGTGGATGCAAAGATCATCAGCCTTGACGATGGCGAGACGGAACTGGCGCAGGGCGAGATCGGCGAGATCATCGTTCACGGTCCGCAAGTGATGAAGGGTTACCACAATATGCCGACGGAAACCGTCAACACGCTCAGAAAAATGAGCGACGGGAAGGTCTGGCTCTTCACGGGCGATATTGCCCGCATGGACGAAGATGGTTACTTCTACATTGTCGACCGCAAGAAGGAACTCATCAAACCCGGCGGCTATCAAGTCTGGCCGCGTGAAGTGGAGGAAGTGATTGCCGCACATCCAAAAGTGATGGACGTAGGCGTGGCCGGCATCCCAGATCCGTACCGTGGTGAGACTGTGAAAGCCTGGGTTGTGGTGAAACCCGGCGAGACTTTGACAGACGAAGAACTCAAAGCCTTTTGCAAGGAAAGACTGGCACCCTTCAAGGTCCCCACGCACTATGAGTTCAGGGATGAACTGCCAAAGACCACCGTCGGGAAGATTTTGCGCCGCGAGTTGGTTAGACAACACAAGGAAGCGAATCCATCGTAATGCCTGTTATGTAACATCTGTAAATCAAAAGAGCCTCCCATTCGAATGGGGGGCTCTTTGCGTATTATGAATTACGGATTATGTAACCTGCGGTGTTCCGCTTTTCTTACCCAAAGGTGAGGGGAAGAGTTTTTCAAATTCCTCCCGATTGAGAGATTCAACTTCAAGCAGCTTCTTTGCAATCAGGTCGAGTTGTTTACGATATTTTTTGACCAGGGACTTGGCTTGTTTGTATGAACCTTCCACGATCTTGCGGACCTCACGGTCAATTTGTTCGGCCACGGCTTCGGAGTAATCGCGTTGTTCTGAGATTTCACGTCCGAGGAAGATCATCTCTTCCTTTTGTCCATAGGTCATTGTGCCAAGTTCGACGCTCATACCCATCCGAGTGACCATGGCACGCGCCATGCGCGTCACCTGTTCAATATCGTTGGATGCGCCAGAAGTGATGTCATCGAAAATTAATTCCTCGGCGGCGCGTCCACCCAGGGCCATGGCGAGCGTGGCAAGCATTTTCTTGCGGGACATAAGAATACGGTCTTCGTCAGGGCGGAACCAGGTCACACCGCCAGCCTGTCCACGTCCCACAATGGTCACTTTTTGGACGGGATCCGCCTCAGCGATGGCATTGGCTACAATTGCATGACCAGCCTCATGGTAGGCAATGATGCGTTTTTCTTCGTCAGAAATCAGGCGTGATTTGCGCTCGGGTCCCATGACCACACGCTCGATGGCTTCCTCCAATTCAGTTTGACCAATGGATTTTTTATCGCGGCGGGCGGCAAGGATGGCGCTTTCGTTCACAAGGTTTTCCAAGTCCGCACCGACGAAGCCGGGCGTACCGCGTGCAACCGAGGCCAGGTCAGCCTGTGGATCCAATGGCTTGCCTTTGACGTGAACCTTTAGAATGGCTTCGCGTCCTTTTACATCCGGACGATCAAGCGTCACGCGGCGGTCGAAGCGACCGGGGCGCATAAGGGCGGGGTCAAGAATGTCGGGGCGATTGGTGGCGGCGATGATGATGACATTGGTGTCGGTATCGAAACCGTCCATTTCAACGAGCATTTGATTAAGCGTCTGCTCGCGTTCATCATGTGAACCACCGAGTCCCGCGCCGCGCTGGCGACCGACAGCATCAATTTCATCGACGAAAACAATACAGGGTGAGTGCCGCTTGGCTTGTTCAAAAAGGTCACGCACGCGGCTTGCGCCCACGCCCACGAACATTTCAACAAATTCGGAACCAGAGATCGAGAAGAACGGCACGCCTGCCTCCCCAGAAACAGCTTTCGCAAGCAGGGTCTTTCCTGTTCCAGGCGGGCCCACCAGCAAAACACCCTTCGGGATACGGGCGCCGAGTTGAATGAATTTCTGCGGCTCTTTCAGGAACTCGACCACTTCGGCCAGCTCCTGCTTTGATTCGTCAGCACCCGCTACATCGGCAAACGTCACAGTAGGATGTTCGCCGCTGAACATGCGCGCGCGGCTTTTTCCGAAGGACATGGCGGCATTGTTGCTGCCCTGCGCCTGACGGAAAATGAACCACAGCAGACCACCCATGAACAACACCGGCAGAAGATACAAAGCGCCGCTCAAGACACCCCCCCAAACGGAAGGAGCGCTGACTTCGACATCGATCTTGGCAAGCTGCTCGGCGGTCACCCCAAAACTAAGGAGTTGGTCCACCAAGGTTGTACCGGACTCAATACGAGATTCAACGGCATCGTCCTCGGTGCCATTGAGCCTCACCACACGGATGGTTTCATTGCTCTGAACGATAATTCGGGCAATTTCACCATTTTGCACTTGTTGCGCCACTTTACTAATGGTCAGCGGTTCATTTGCATTGGCGGTTTGGTTAAAACCCATATACAGCATTGCGCCAATGGTAACAAGCAGAAGAAAATACACAAAAAACGATTGACTACGGGAATTCACAGAATCCTCCAAATTTGACTACGACTGGATTATACCAAGTCGAATCCATAGACGACGCGTGCGGGTGGAATATTATATGATTCTCTAATATACCTTGTTTCGACAGGATTAAAACCCAGAGCGCCTCTCGCATCTCCCAGGCCCGCCTGCAAAGACAACGGGACACAATTTCGTCTTGAGACAATCACACATGCTATAATTTTAATAAAAGAAATTAACCAATACCATGACACAAAATACCCAATTTTGCCCAATTTGCACAACCCCCGTCGAACCCTCCCAACGCTATCCACGATCTGTCTGTCCTTCATGCAGGTCAAAGGCAAAATCCAAAGACGGACGGCCATTGAACTTTTTCAATAAAGACCTATCCGGAGGATATATCACCCAATATGCAGACACAAACGAGGTCTACTCAAGCCATGAATGTTATATAGATGGAATCCCCTGCCAGGCTGATGAAGCCAGATTTGGGGGGATTGTCATAGAAACCTGCCAGCATACTCAATCCAAAACCAACTCCACCGGGCAATGATCTGACCCCATCACATTCTCATGAATGATCACATCCTTCAAACGCGGAAGGAGCGACTCTGAAACCAGAAAATAATCCAGCCGCCAGCCGATCCCGCGTTGCCGCGCATTCAAGCGGTATGTCCACCAGGTGTATTGGACTTTTTGTGGATACAAATGGCGGTACACATCCACAAAGCCGTTGTCCAGGAATTTCTGTACCCATTCGCGCTCTTCGGGCAAAAAGCCTGAGGTCTTTTCATTCGCTTTCGGATTTTTCAAGTCTATCGGTTGGTGGCAGGTATTGAAATCTCCAGTAATAATGATGCCTTCTCCTTTCTTATGCAGCGAGTCGCATAACTCTAGCAGGTGGGCGTAGAACTCAAGTTTATAGCTCAGGCGCTCATGGCCTCGCTGGCCGTTCGGGAAGTAAATATTGAAGAGGCGCAGACCAGCCCAGGCCGTCTGAATGACGCGTCCCTCCGCATCAAATTTCGGCTCACCCATGCCCAGCACGATCTCGTCAGGCTCTACGTTAAAGAATGTCGTCACACCGCTGTAGCCGGGGCGCTGGGCCGAATTCCACACAAATGGGAGCTTCAACGTGGCGCCCTGCTCTTCATTTAATTGTTCTGCTCGCGCTTTCACTTCCTGCAAACACAAGGCATCGGGATTTTGATTAAAAGCCCAATCCAATGCGTTTTTCCCAAGCGCGGCACGGATGCCATTTACATTCCAAGTGATGATTTTCATCTATTAAGCCTGTATATATTTTATGGTAAACTAGATTAAAGACAGGAGATTCATGAAAAACACAACTGTCAAAAAGATTATTTGTATTGAAGACGAACCCGGGATGATAGATTTGATCAAGCTGATCCTTGGTCGTCGTGGGTTTGAGGTATATGGTGCGGCCGGCGGCGTGGCGGGCATCAAAATGGTTCGCGAAATGCTCCCCGATCTCGTCCTGCTCGATCTAATGATGCCTGATATGGACGGCTGGGAAGTATACCAACAAATGAAAGCGGACGCTTCCCTGCGGGAAATCCCCGTCATCGTCGTCACCGCCAAGGCGCAGAACATCGATAAAGTGCTGGGTCTGCATATTGCAAAGGTGGATGACTACATATCCAAACCCTTCGCTTCACAGGAATTAATAGAAAGTGTGGATAAAGTACTCAGTAAAAGATCAACCTGAGGCCAATTACTGATCCACCGGGCGGCGAACAAGCCGCCCAGTTTTATGATTACGCCATGTCCCGTTTCATTTACGTCAACAACCTGAACAAACCAGTCGAACATCCTGCCCGGGTGGGATACTGCGACTCATTCCACTGCAGACTGCGCGGGCTTATGTTTCACTCCCGCCTCCTGCCTGATGAAGGCCTGCTCCTCGTCGAGAGACATGACTCACGCCTCGCCACTTCCATCCATATGTTCTTTGTGCCGTTTGACCTGGCCGTCATTTGGATCAATTCCGAAATGACCGTGGTGGACAAGGTCATCGCAAAATCATGGCGGCCCGCCTACTTCCCCAAGGCAGGTGCAAAATATACTCTGGAAATACACCCTACTCACTGGGGGGATTACGAAATCGGTGACAAGGTCGAGTTCAAAAATGTTTAAACGCGCAATTATTCTCCTGCTTCTTCTGGCCGGTTTGATGAATTCAGCCCGGCCGGTTCAGGCGCAGGATGCAGGCGGACCTGTTTATATTGTACAACCCGGTGACAGCCTCTCGTCCATCGCAGCGCGATTCAGCGTAAGCATGGCAGATCTGATGTCTGCAAATGGGATTACGGATCCAAATCGACTCGCAGCAGAGCAACAACTCATCATCCCGGGACTCGAAGGCGTTACAGGAATCTTAAGTACCGAAGTGGTTAACTTCGGTACTTCATACCGCAGTCTTATGCGGCAGACACAAGTGCCTGAAATTCTGTTCAAGAAACTTAACCACCTGGTCAGTCCCAGTGAGTTCTATGTGGGCGTGAGTATGATACTCCCCAAGCAAGATGGTAACCAGAATAACAAACGCATCTCACCCGCGGCGGGCGAGTCTTTGCTCGAAGTGGCGGTAAAAAATAGTAGTGATGCCTGGTCACTGGTAGATATTAATGGTTTACATGGTTCATGGGATGGCCTGCCCGGTGATACCTTGTTTGCGCCCGGCGATAATAATGGGGCAGCTAAAACCGGTTTACCCTCGGCATTTGTCAGCGCGGTAATACGCGACCTCCCCATCAAACAGGGCGGCACCGGCGTCATTAAAGTGGAAACCATACCGGGCGTTACCCTGGGCGGTCTGCTGGTTGACCATCCATTGAATTTCTTTCCTGATGAAGATGGCACACAGGTCGCCTTGCAGGGCGTCCATGCTTTACTCGAACCGGGCGTCTATCCCCTGCGGCTGGATGCCACCCTCCCCGATGGAAGCAAACAGTCCTACGAACAATTTGTATTGATTGTTTCAGGAAATTACCCCACCGGTGAAAATTTGATTGTCGATCCATCTTTAATTGACCCTGCCGTCACTGATCCCGAACAAAAAATGCTGGAGGAATTTACAGTTTCTGCAACAACTACACCTACAAAATTTTGGCAGGGACAGTTCATATCGCCTGCCATCGCCTATGCAGATTCAACCTACTTCACTTCCCGGTACGGAACCCGCCGCGTATATCTCGGTCAAGGCACAGACTTAAAAGTCAATTGGTGGCATACGGGATTGGATTTTGGCGGTGGAGATGGACTTGCCATCACAGCCCCTGCAGCTGGACGGGTGGTGTTTGCAGGACCGCTTACGGTGCGCGGCAATGCAACCGTCATTGACCATGGCTGGGGTGTCTACAGCGGCTTCTGGCATCAATCGGCCATTCAGGTGCAGGTGGGGGGAATGGTGGAGCAATATCAAGTCATTGGTCTTGTGGGCGGGACGGGGCGTGTTACCGGGGCACACTTGCATTGGGAGTTGTGGGTCAATGGCATCCAGGTAGATCCGCTCGACTGGCTGATTCAGGCTTACCCGTAGCGCAAAGCGTTGC
>CAZEGE010000015.1:3239-40994 GCA_964511765.1 uncultured Anaerolinea sp. | reverse complement strand
GATGGTCTCTTTGCCGGCGAGAAATTGCTCCACTTCATTGGGATTGTCACTTGGGAATTTTCAACGACTTCCTGAATAATACCTGTCTCTGAATCCTTTCCCGTTTCCAGGCTTGGACTATACCTTCAACCTGTGTCCTGGCCTAACCGTCCATGACGGTCCAACTTTGTTCCCCCTCTTTGTAAACCGGGCGCTATGGTGTGTTCGCATTCCGCCAGATGAAACCGTAGTCATCCTGGCCTTTAAGCAGTTCACCGCGTTCGAAGCGCATCGGGGTAAAACCCGAAATATCAACGGTCTTTGACTTTCCGTCGAGGATCAGCTCGCTGACGCACAGCCCTACGGCAGGAGAGATTTTGAAACCCGTGCCGCTAAAACCGGTGACGAGGTAATACCCTTCGGGTCCGGCCGGACCGATGACTGCGCGCTGGTCCGGGGTTAATCCGTCCCTTCCCACATGGGAGGAGTGCAGCGAGCCTTCCTCCATGGCGGGGATGCGCAGGCAAATCCGGTCGATGGCGCGTTCCACGAAATCCTTGGCCACGTAACCGAGGTCCGCTTCGGGTGATTCGCCTATGCGGCTGTCATCTTCAAGCGCGATCAAGGTCAGGTCGCCTGAATCAGGTCGAAAGTACATGCTGAGCGAACTGTCTATGACGGTCGGATGATCGCCAATATGAGCCGGGCGGCGGACGTGGACCACGTCATGAGTCCATGTGTCGAGGGGAATGGAAACGCCAAATAATTCGCTTACCTTTCCTGCCCACGCGCCGGCTGCATTGATAATGATCGGCGCCGAAAAATCACCGCGCGTGGTTTGTACGCCTGTCACTTTTCCGCCCGTGATCTGTGCGCCGCTTACTGCGCAATCCTGCATATAAACTGCGCCGCGTTCCTTCGCCGCAGTTAGGAAGGAATTTGCTGTCAGGGTTGCATCCGCGTAACCCGACTCGGGCTCATAGGCCGCGAATTCAATGTCATCCGTTTTAAAATCGGGAGCGATTCGTTTTACATCCTCGCCTGTGATGACATCGGTTGGAATTCCAATCCGTTTATGCATTTCGACATTTTTGCGCAACTGGGTTTGGTGATCGGCTGGTTCGATGTGTAAAAATCCTGTGCGGCGGAATCCGCACTCACCGCCAACCCGTTCGTTCCAATTACGGAAATATTGAAAGCTTTCCCAGGCCAGGCGGGACTCCGCTTCGAGATCGTAATGCATGCGCACCAGCCCGCTGGAGCTGCCAGTGGCTCCGAAACCGACTTGTTTGCGTTCCAAAATGACGGGTTTTAAACCGCGTTCTGCCAGATGAAATGCGGTGCTGACGCCGATCACGCCGGCTCCGATCACGATGACATCAAAATTTTGTGACATATCCGTTCCTCAATGTGATTGATTTTGGTTGCGAAATTAACCAGCACGCCAATTTTAGCGGAGTATACCACCTGGGGACTTAAGGGTTTAATTAAAATAGTCCCCGCCATTTCAAATAGCGGGGACGGTAAAACTGAAATGGATTAAGCGGAATGGGATCGCAAATACTTGATCAAGGCCGCAATGCTCAAGCCGATCAAGATGAGCAGGCTGAGCGGGATCAGCCACATGAAGAACCCGCCAAATCCCATTATGCCGAACGTGGGCGAAAACCCATAACCGCGCATCATCGGCATGTGATCGTATCCATATCCCATCATACCGAACCCGTGCACGGGGACCAAAGCCTGCCAGATGAACGGCAGGGTAAATAGGACGATCAAGCCAAGCACGATTCCCGCACCGATAAACCATTTATTTTTTGTAGACATGATAAGCTCCTTTGTTACAGTACATCATATTCTTCGAATATAAAGAATGTGTAAAGATCACAAAAACACCCTGTAAAACTTTGCGATATACTAACCCCCATGTCACGAACAACCATCGGCTTCTTTGGCGGCACATTTGACCCGCCGCATATCGGGCATCTCATCCTGGCCAGTGAGGCCGTGTATGAATTTAATATCTCCCGCCTGCTCTGGGTGCTCACACCCACTCCGCCGCATAAACAGGAACAGACAATCACTCCGCTGGAGCATCGTCTGGCGATGCTGCAAGGCATGCTGGCAGATAACCCGGCTTTTGAGATCTCACGTCTTGAAATTGACCGCCCTGGGCCGCATTACGCCATTGACTCGGTCAGATTGCTGGCCGGACAGGAACCTTCAGCCGAGATCATCCTTTTGATCGGCGGGGATTCACTATGGGATCTGCCCACCTGGCGCTCAAGTTCGGACCTGGTAGCTGCTGTTTCCAAAATCGGCGTTATGCGCCGCCCCGGCAACCACACTGACCTCTCCGAGATTGAAGCGAAACTGCCCGGCGTGACGGAAAAAATCACATTCATCGACGCGCTCCTGCAGCCCGTCTCCTCGCGCGAATTACGCCGCCGCATCGAGGCAGGGGAGATGTATCGTTATTATGTCCCTCCATCGGTGTACGAATATATTGAGTCGCATCATCTGTATCGTGGAAAATAATACGACAATATATGCCATTATTCCTTGATTCCATTTTTTCATCGATTGCCGTCAGCCACTTCATGGTGGATACGTTCAATGCCAGCCGTCCTGTCCTGCTGACCTATCTTGGTTTAAGCGAATCGCAGATCGCTTTATTCTCCACCATTTATATCTGGACATCTGCGCTGACCCAGCCCGTCTTCGGTTGGATATCGGATCGTACGGGTCCACGCTGGCTGGCGGCGGGCGGGATTTTGTGGATGGCGGTTTTCTATTCTGCGGCCTTATTACTACCCGGTAATATTGGCCTGGGATGTTTGATCATCGCGGCATTGGGATCATCTTCATTTCATCCGGTTGGCACTACCCAGGCCACCCTGCGTGGACGGGATCTCTTAAAGGGGCGTGAAACCACGGCTGCGTCGCTCTTTTTCATGTCGGGCCAGCTTGGACATTTCATAGGGCCCATTCTGACGGGGTTTATTCTCGCATCCTATAAAATTCCGGGTATGTTGATTGTGCCGATCGTCTCCATTCCGATTGGCTTTGCCTTGCTTCACCAACTGCGTGCCAACCTGCCTCATCCGAAGCATGTCCAGGCGGCGCATTCAAACCGCAGACAAGCAGGTCTCCTGTTCATTCTTGTGCTGGCACTGGTGGCGATTTTGCAATCGTGGACGCAGGCCAATATGGTAAACCTCATTCCCAAATATATTAAGGATTTGGGACAGGGGCCGACAATTTATGGAAGCATGGCAGGCTTGTTCATGGGCGGTTCTGCCATGGGAAATGTCTTCGGCGGTTATTATGGGGATCGCTATAGCAAGCGCTTCATCGCGTCTTCGGTTCTATTTCTAGCCGCCTTCCCGATCTACCTGGTCAGCATTATTGGATGGTCGCCCTGGTTATATGTGCTGCTCCCGATTGCGGGCGCATTCACCGGTGCGGTGCACAGCATCATGGTGGTTTTCGCCCAGCGGATCATCCCAGGCGGGATGGCTTTGGCCTCCGGGCTGGCATTGGGTTTTATCTTTTCTTCCGGTGCATTGGGATTGCTCTACACAGGTCGTTTGGCGGAAGTCTATGGTTTCCCCTTTGTATTAACTTTGACAACCGGCATGGTGTTAATCGCTTCTCCATTGGCTTTGTTTTTGAAGGAACCGGAATTATCAAAATCATCTACAGGTTGATGAAATATATGCCTGTAAGAAAAAAGAGTCCGCTCAATTCAAGCGGACTCTTTTTCTATTTTTCTTTCAATTGTATCTATGCGTTCAAGTGATACGTGTGATACGTATTCTGGCAGGGATTTCCCCATGCAATATGCATTTCACGTGAGGTCAGGTCAATGACCAGGGCGTTGATCGTCTTTTCACGGTCAAGCGGGTCGAGACCCTCGATATTGTGGTTGCAAATCGAGTTCGGGATGTTGACGTGATCCTTTTGAATGGCCTGCAGGCTTTTGATGGAATGTTTTTCATTCTGGCGGAGCAGGCGCGAGGCGCGGAAGTAACGCACACGGGAGGAGAGTAGTTCCTCGGGAGTTTTTTCGATCTGTTTCATTTGCGGGTCAATATAATGGTTTGTGTGAACCATATACCCGTCATTTGCATAGAGGATTTCAAATTTGCGGGCGGAGACTTCTATGGAATAGATCTCTCCGCTCTCATGGATCAATAGATGATTGTAGCCTGCCGCGCGGTGTGGGATGAGGGTGCGCCCAATTGCGCCGGAAATGCGGCGGGAGGCGAGCACGGCGCGCGCCACGACGAGACGCGGGATGCCAATGCGTGAGTCGCTCGGGTAAACGGAGTCGATTAGTTGGGCAATGCCATAAGCGTTGAAGCCGACATTGGGCAGCAGCCCGCCATAGGTCATGGCAAGATACGGGGGATCCCTGTCAGGTTTGGCAGAGATGATGAATACATCACCTTCGTCTTCTGGAATCCAATCTTCGTTATGTGCCGCGAGCACATGACCATCAGCTGTGCGCTCGTCGTTGACGGCCAGGCTGGTGCAACGGGTGAGATGCAGCGCATCCATGGTGACGGCTTCCATCGCATTGAGCACCATGATGTCGTCAAACGGGATGTTTGCGCCTTCGGCGATGCCGCGCAATTCATCCACATATTGTGGATAACGCTCTTCTGCAAAAGGCAGGTATTTGCGCGCTTGTATCTTCGCGCCGTCCCAGGTGAGTTCGAGGGCATTGTATGCGGCCTCAATCAGGATATGTGCGTTGGATACACTGTTTTGAACCTGGACGCGGGCGGCTTCACCGATCTGGCGGCCCATCTCGTGGTGTGAACCAGAGACTTCGATTAAAGGCGGCGGGGTGTTGTGAATAAGGGCATTTGGGACTTCGTGCTTGAACATGCTTTCTCCAAAAATTAAACTGCCTCGGATTATTTCCAAGGCGGGCAGATTATATCATGGGAGGCTGATTGCCTTCTCATATGATTGATTTACGGGGTGAGAGGCGCTTCCACTTGAATTTTGGCAGGCATGCTTTTCTCCGCCTCACTCCCATTTGACCGTGTTTGGAGAATGATACCCTGCTCTTCTTCCCTGGAGGATTATTCGGATTACCTGCTGCCAACTCTGCGCTGTAACATTAGGATCAATGTAAGATTAGCGATGTGACATTTGTTATATTATTCCCCTTCCAGGAAGCGTATGATACATTAAATAAAAAAATAATATTTTGAACAAATCAAAGGATAAAAATGGATACTACATCTTCGGTTTTCACCTTCTTAATTCCGCTTTTGTTGGGTGGCGTTTTTGCCATATTGGGGATCGGTCTGCTTATCTTCGGCTTGCGCGACCGTAAAAAAGCCAAAGCAGCTGAAGCCTGGCCAACTATAAGCGGAACGATCGTCTCTTCCAGGCTCGACCAGAATACCAGAACCGAGCGAAGAGACGGGCGGACTTACAATCGCACAACCTATGCTCCGGTCGTTGAATATACCTATGAGGTTGGCGGAAAAACCTATCAGGGGAACCGTATCTTTCCCGGGGCGACCATGAGCTATGACCTGGGAACGGCTCAAACCATTGTCAATCGCTATCAGCCGGGTTCAACAGCAACTGTTCACTATGATCCCGCCAACCAGATCACGGCTGTATTGGAGATTAAAGCCAAAGGTGGAAATTTATTTATCATCATCGGCGCTGTATTTGCCATCCTCGGTGTCGTTGGTTGCTGCATTGGCGTAATAATGATGCTTGCCTCTCAATTATAATTTGTCGGATTAGTAAACCGCAACCCAAAGACATCCGAACCTTCTGCTTCGGATGTCTTTTAAATCCAGGGATTGAAAATGGGAAGGGGCAATTGTCAACAGACTCTTTATATAACAAAGCACACTTGCTAGAGTCCGTGAATCTCATTAAGATATTCCATGATGACAATTTATCATGTGGGATTAATATATTCCCATTATATTGTCCTAAAAAAGGAGATTATCCAAAGTGTGAAAACACCCAAACGTTATCATCCAATCATGGTCGTTTTACACTGGCTGACTGTTGTCCTGATCCTGGGGGCCGGGCTGCTTTCTGACAGTGAAGGCGGCGGCAGATCTCCGATCAATACGCACATGATCCTGGGTGCGTTGCTGCTTGTTACAATGGTCATACGTCTGATCATGCGCTTTGCAACCAAACGTCCCGCATGGGCAAATACAGGGAATCGATTTCTCAATAAACTTGGGGAATTGGTCCATGTGGGTCTGTACTTTTTCGCCTTCTATATCCTGACTTTAGGAGGGCTGATCGCATCCCAAAGAAACTTAATTGGCTATGTGCTTGGCACCGGCTCGGTTTCGCATGCCAGGGTCGGGTTCCTTGGCGCGTTACATCAACTTGGGTGGATTGCGATCCTGGGGCTGTTGGTACTGCATGTCGGCGGGGCGGTCTATCACCAATTCATCATCAAAGATAACCTGCTTGGCCGTATGTGGTTTGGCAAATAGTCAACGATAAAACGGGAGGAGAAGCACTCTTTTCCCGTTTTTGATTCCGATATGCGCAGGTTCAAAAATAATTGAATGGATGCATATGCTTGAGCAGGGCAAGAGTCATTTACCAGTTCCGCGAGCCGCTGAGCTAACTTTTATCCGCATGAGGGTTTTCATAAATGAGTTAATTTGCAATACAGGATTGAATTAGGTATACTGAAATTGGGTCGAAACTGCCTGTTGAAACAGATCTGGAGGTTTCATGGAAAAGCAAATCGGCTTGTGGATTGACCACAAAAAAACAGTGATCGTGATCCTTGAAAATAAGCAGGTGGAACTGCGGAAAATCGAATCAAATTTGAAGAAACGCAACAGGTTTAGAGGGGGAGCCCACGGGAAAACAGCATACAGCCCGCAATTTTGTGCAGCTGAGACCCAGGAAGACAGGTACTACCAGGAGCATCTCAACAAGTATTATCGACAGATCATTTCGGCAGTTGGCGAAGCGAGTTCGCTATTCGTATTTGGCGCTGGAGAAGCAAAACATGAACTTGAAAAACGGCTCGCGCATAAAAGGAATCGCATCCAGGAGATCCATGTGGAAGCCGCAGATAAGATGACCGAGCGTCAGATCGCGGCAAAAGTACGAAAGTATTTTGAGAAGTAAACCAGTCCGTCGGTCCAGTCCGCAGCCAGGAATTACATGCCAATAATTACAGTAAGAAATTGTACGATGGGCTGGTCTCTGTGATACATATTTCAAATTGGAGAGCATCATGTCAAAGGATTCAAACCGCCAACTTGCCAACGAACTCTCGGTAGTGCTGGCGATCGTGGTCAACATTCTCGCCAATACCCTGCCCTTTAACGGACAGAGCACAGGCGAAATCTCAGACCGCTTCCAGATCTACTTTGTGCCTGCAGGATACGTCTTTGCCATCTGGGGCGTCATCTATATCGGCTGGATCGCGTTCACGATCCATCAATATTTACCCGCGCAAAAAGAAAGCCCGCGCTTACGCAAACTAGGTTACACATTTGCAATAAGCGGCGTCTTCAACGCTGCCTGGTTATTCTGCTGGCATTACAATTTATTCGGCTTTAGCGTGCTGATCATGCTGATCCTGCTTGGACTGCTGATTGCCAGCTACCTCAATCTAAATGTCGGGCGTACACCGGTTGGCAGCACTGAAAAATGGAGCGTGGATATTCCCTTCAGCGTTTACCTTGGCTGGATCACTGTTGCCACAATCGCCAATATCACCGATTATTTATATCTGATCAATTGGAACGGATTCGGTATCACGCCGCAGGTTTGGGCGGTCATTATGCTGGTTGTGGCCAGTCTCATTGCTCTTGCCATCACAATTTCCCGCCGCGACTCAGGTTTTGTTTTCGTACTGGCCTGGGCATTCATCGGCATCGCTGTCAGACAAGCGTCTACGCCGCTGGTTGCCGGCAGCGCCTGGGCTGCCGCCTTCTTTGCCCTCGCGCTTGCAATTTACAGTATCATTCAACGTCGAAGGTCGATGTTACTCTGAGCGCAGCGCATGGTCCCCTTTGGGGGATGAGTCTCTACACCGTCAACGCGAAGTTCTGTCATGAGGATGGCCGCTTTTCAAAGTAATCCAGGTTTGCCTTGTTTATTGAATGACGGAAAGATTGACGCACTATACGGTGCGCCAATTATGTTTAACAACGCCACTTTTTTGGATTTGGAAACCGCAAACCCTTCTCCTGATTTTGGGATCAGCCTGCCGAATCGTATTTGTCTCGACCGAAGGCGGCCGCATCAAAGCGATCCCTGTCCTGCTCATCAACCCCAAGCAGACTCTTTTTCCCGCGCATTGCAAAATGACTTGCTCGAGTCCATGGCCACAACCCGTCTGCCTGGTCTGAGGAGGGCGTGTGCCTACCCGCCGATGAGCAGCCACTGGGGTGCATGATCGATAATTGGGCAGGAGTGCGTCTTTGAATCCAAACCCAATAAACATAAGCTTTCTTGTCGCTTGATAATTCATCGGAAAACAAAAAATGTGCGTCGCTAGGAATAGACGTTATAATCGTTCGGTAATCAGAGTACATCCATATCATGGATGTACTCTGATAAAATGATATTTATCGAAAACGTAGGCTAGAAAAGGATAACAACCATGCAATCATTCAAACCTGTCATACGCTGGTGGTCGTTGGTGAACCCACGGATCATCGCGCACTTTTCCGAAACACTTGACGTTTATGAGGATAACTTGATGTATCGCAAAGGGCTCCTGAATAAGAGCGAGGTGGTGATTCCATTCTCACGTGTCACCAACTATGCCGCTGAACAGAACCTGTTTGACCGCATTTTCGGGGTTGGCGATTTCAAGATCGAAACCGCCGGGTCAGTTGCCCCCGAGTTGACGCTGATCGGATATTCCTACAAATTCAGGGATATTCTGGCCCGCTCGCTGAAAGCCAATTAATCCATCCAAACACAGCGTACTAATGAATGGCGAGCACTGCACTTCACACGTGCCGCACGCTTGGCAATCGAGCATTTATCTGGCTTCGAGTTTTTCCTGCTCCCCAGCATTGACCACGCCCGCCTTGGTAGTTGGACCTGTCGAAACCCACCGCCGCTACCCCTACGGGGACGATGCTCCCTTCGGGAATGATATCGCAAACAGTTAAGCAGCCAAGCGGCTTTCTGCTGATGGAGGTGTTATCCATATGAGTCCATCCCGCATGTCACGCGTAGAATCGGCAATCCGCGTCGTCCTTGAGTTCAACGAGGCCTTCAACCGTCACGATGTCGCAGGTATGATGCAGAATGTGAGCGACGATTGTGTCTTCGAAAATACTGATCCAGCCCCCGAGGGCTCTGCGATCTCGGGGAAAGAAGTGCTAACCCAGTTTTGGCGGGACTTCTTCCGCGAATCGCCCCATGCCCACATCGAAATCGAGGAGATTTTCGGCTTTGGTATTCGTTGCATTATGCGCTGGAAATACAACTGGGTGGATATGGCAGGAA
The DNA here is from genome assembly GCA_964511765.1 of uncultured Anaerolinea sp. Classification (GTDB taxonomy): domain Bacteria; phylum Chloroflexota; class Anaerolineae; order Anaerolineales; family Villigracilaceae; genus Villigracilis. The sequence continues at coordinate 31,520 of CAZEGE010000015.1, read as the reverse complement.
AAAATGGACACGTCCGAGGAGTCGATATCTTCAAGGTGAAGAACGGTTCCATCTGCGAAAGGTTATCCTACGTCAAGGGGTAGGGAGGCAGGTCTGCTCCACATGGATTTTATACAGTCCTGTTTCTAGTTACCCTTATCTTTCAATATCTGTGCCAGCGCATTCTTGAAAGCCTGATAGGGCTGTGCGCCGACGATCGCATAACGGTCATTGATCACATAGGTCGGCACACCTGTCACCCCGATCTCCTGTGCCCAACGGACCTGCTCTGCAACCTGGGCGGTGTATTTGCCGCCCTCCGCAACGGATTGCATGTCGGCTGCATCCAGGCCAGCTTCCCCGGCGGCGGAACGAAGCACTTCCCACTTGCCGATATCCTGTCCCTCGGCATATACTTTATGAAAGACAAGGCGATGGAATTCATTGACCCTGCCATGCTGGCGGGCATATTCCGTGGCCTCGTGTGCAAGGCGGGTATTGTAAATGCGGTCCGGAGATTTGAACCCCAGGTTATGCAATTTCGCCATGCCTTGCAGGCGCTCATCTGCACCGCTTGCACGCGCACGCAGAATGTAATCGGGCAGTTCCATGCCTTCGGGCGGAATATCGGGGCGCAAATAATACGGACGCCAGTCCACATCCACTTTGTATTCAGCTTTCAGTTGGTCGACCACACCCTGGCCGACATAGCACCACGGTCAGATGTAATCAGAGAAGATGGTCAGCTTGAAGCCCATTGACAATTCCTTAAGCATTGAGATGAGAAATAGACTGTCAATGGTGGCTGGTTCTTACATCATATTTCATGTCATTGCGAGGACGGTGCACTTCCCGACAAAGCAATCCCTGTATTGGTGAGGGAGATTGTTTCGGGCGAAGAACAAGAACGCCCTAGCAATGATATGGCTAGTCATAATAATATGGCGAGCAGGAAAACTCCTCACCTGAAGGAGTTGTCACCAACACAGGTTGACCTTTATCAATAATCTCAAATCGGTCCAGCTCATTTTTGACGGAGACCAATGCACGGTCCGCATTAAAGTGGGCGAAGTGAAAGGACTGCCAGGGCAGTACGCGCATATCCCGTCCACGCTCATAGCGGATACATGCCAGAGCGGCGCCAACCTTCTCCCGGACAGGATCAGGCAGGGTCGGAGTCTGCAGCGCCTTGGCAAGCGTGGGAATTGCATCATCGGAGAGTTCGATAAAATACTGGGCATCCAACTCGACACCGTCATCTGACACGCCCTGAACTTCACGCTGTATGTTTTGGTTTACGATGAAAGCATCCACATTCAAAATGGGAAGAGAGATGGCAAATCCAAACGACGCAATGAGCATCGCAAATGCAAACATCCTTTCCTTGTGAAGAATCTCCAATACGATGGTTGCGACAAGAAGCAGGCCGATCCAGATCAGGAGGACGTGGGTATAGGTGCGGAGGCGCGAGAAGCCGTACGCCGCCTCATACAGACCGAGGCGTTGGTAGGCCGAAACAAGCATGACCAACAGAAGGGCAACCAGGGCAACACCCAGCCCAGAATAGATTTTTCTCTGTGTTTCGGTTTCGCGTTTGGTGACGGCGCTCAAGGTAAGCAGCATCAGCAGGGCAAAGAATGCCACAGCGACCAATTCGCCGAATCCGCGGCGCGCGTATTCGGAGTAGGTAAAACCATCCACGTTGATATTGGTGTGACCGCCAAAAAAATATTGGAATTGGATCACCACGAACGAGGCGAAGAGCGCCACCACACTCCCCAGCACGATCGACGACTCAACAAACCCAAGAAATGACGAAATGACAGACTTCCTGTCGCCGGCCAGTTTCTCATCCTGCGTTTCGGAGGCGGCATGTAGGACGATACCTGCCAAAGCATAGCCAATGACAAGGATGTAAATGAACCGGAAGGTATATTCGGGGAATTTTTCCAGCCTAAATAGCTCGACGAAGTTCGCAAGCCGTTGCCCAAAGACCGCATCCGCAGAGGCAAGCAGGGATGCAAAGATTGCCACCACTGGAAGAGCAATGAGCAGGCCGCGCAGAATGGGCCAGAGATTATTTTTTGGAGATTGCGTGCCCGTCTCTGCCCGGGTTGTTCGGACATCCACCATAAATGAGACCGGGCGTATGAGCATGCTTCCGATCAGGGCAATGGTTTTTGAAAGGTAATCCGTGATTGTGTAATGAACCCAGCGCCCGCCGCGATAAGTGACTGCCAGGATGGCCATCGCCAGCAGGGTGAATGCGCCGGCGAGCAGGGTGGTCATTGGCTCGGCGCGGACAAATGTGACGGCGGCGAAAAAGCCAAATAACGGAAGCAGGCCGAGGCTGACACGATGCGGGCGAAGCCCGTCGCTCAATAAAAGATAGAAAGCCGCAACCAGGCAGGCCATCGAAAAGATGGAAAAGTTGAGGGCGGGGGCTTTTTTCCAGAATAGAAAATCGAAGAGCCAGCCAAGCGCAAGAACGGTGATCCATAATTTATTCGGATTGGTTTTCATATGCTTCTCCTGATCGAATCATTGCAAGCATAGCCCCGCCAGCCTTGCAGAGACTCTCAAAAGGTATCAGAATTTTTCAGGGTCAAATATTACAAATCTGTGAGAATCGAAAGCGGGCTATTGACATTCAAAATAATTTGTGACATACTTCCGACACCAAGCGGGGGCAAACAAATTAAACCGCCATCCTATTGAAAGGAGGAGGTGATGTCTCTTATGGATAGTAGCATTAAACCCAGCGCTGTGGCATCCCTCCTCAAGTAAGAAGGCAGGAAGTACACCTGCACCTTCGGGAAGCCACAGCGCCCCACGAATGCCACCCGTAAGGGTGGCATTCTGGTTAATAAGACCCGACGGAAGAATCCACTTTACGTGCATATTCGTCAATTCCCCCGCGCACATTGAACGTATTTTTGAAGCCCTGCTGTGCCAGCCACATGGTCACTTGCATACTTCTGTTCCCATGATGACACATCACATAGACGGGGATTTCCTGCTTTTGGACAGTCCCTGACAATGCGGCAATTCCCTCCTGCGCCAGACGGCTCATTGGCATGACCTCGAGCCTGCTGTCTATTACTTTGGCTTGATTCAACTCTGGGAGTTCACGTACGTCCAGCAAAATGAATTTTTCTTCTGATTTTAGTTTTGCACCGAGCTCGGTGACCGTAATTTCGGGGTACATAGGCTTTCCAATCACGTTTAGGGCTGGATTGCGATCCACCCCTACAGATTAAATCATTTCTTCACCGCAGGCGCATAGAACTTTTCCACATATTCCTTCACCATGCGGCGGGTGGAGAATTGCGGGATGACGGTCTTCATGGCGTCTTTCATGCTGGAGATCCATTCGTGAGACATCTCCTTTGGGTCACGGTCATAATACATCGGGATGATCTCATGCTCGAGGGTCTGATACACATCCTCGGCATCGGCCGCATCCTGGATCTCGTTGGAGGCATATTCCCTATCCTCGCCGATGGACCAGCCATTGTGACCGTTATAGGCTTCGCGCCACCAACCATCCAGGACGGAGAAATTGAGCGCGCCGTTGATGGCGGCTTTCATGCCTGAGGTGCCGCTGGCTTCCATTGGGCGGCGCGGCGTATTCATCCACACGTCCACACCCTGGACGAGGTAGCGGGCCAGGTTTATGTCATAATCTTCGAGGAAGACGAGCCGCCCGCCGGTTTCAGCTTTCTTCACAGTCCGATAGACCTTTTGGATCAACTGCTTGCCGGGTTCATCGGCAGGATGCGCCTTGCCTGCAAAGATGATCTGCACGGGCATATTCGGGCGGTTGATGATTTCGAGCAGGCGTTCAATATCAGAAAGGATCAGGTTGGCGCGTTTGTATGTGGCGAAGCGGCGTGCAAAACCGATGGTCAAGGCATAAGGATTGATCAATACGCCAGACGAAACCACCTGCACAGGATGAAAGCCGCCATGCGTCCAGCGATCACGGACACGCTCACGCATGTAAAAAGCAAGTTTGCGTTTGAGATGCAGGCGAACGCCCCACAATTCAGGGTCGGGGATCGAGTCGAGTTTCTCCATCAAGGCGTGATCGTCGAGGTTATCGTACCAGTCAGCGCCGAGATATTTTTCGAGCAAAATATTCAGGCGGCGCGCCATCCAGTTGGCCGTGTGGACTCCGTTCGTGACGTGGCCAATGGGGACATCCTTCACATCACGATCTTCCCAAAGAAATTTCCACATATTGCGAGAAACTTCACCGTGCAATTCCGAAACGCCGTTACTCCCGCCGGATAATTTCAATGCCAGGATCGGCATGGAATACGTCTCACCGTGAGGCTGGTGATGCCTGGCAATATCCATGAATTCCTCACGGGTGAGTCCCAGCTTGGGCCAGTAGGCGGCGAGATACCGATCCATCAGCCAGAGCGGGAATTCGTCATTGCCCGCAGGCACGGGGGTATGCGTGGTGAAGACATTTTGTCCGCGAATTTTTTGGGCGGCATCTGCAAAGGTTAAACCGGATGCCACCAGTTCACGCGCCCGTTCAAGGGTCAGGAAGGAGGCGTGACCTTCGTTCATATGCCAGACGGCCGGCGAATATCCCAACGCACGCAAGGCGCGGACTCCGCCAATTCCCAATAAAATTTCCTGCATCACGCGGCGGTCCAGGTCGGACCAATAGAGGCGCGCGGTGAGCAGGCGGTCATATTCATCATTGGCTTCGATGTTTGAATCCAATAAATAAAGCGGGACGCGGCCCACGCGCACTTCCCAGATTTGGGCGATGATCTTGCGGTCCGGGAATTCGATTTGTATCGTGACGGGCTTGTCATTTTTAGTGACCAGCGCAACAGGCAGATGATCGAAAGTCAATGGATTGTTGAGCGCCTCCTGCCAGCCGTCCTCGCTGATACGCTGCGAGAAATATCCCTGCGCATACATGAAGCCCACGCCAATCAGCGGCAAACCAAGGTCGGATGATTCTTTAAGGTGGTCGCCCGACAGCACGCCCAAACCGCCCGAATAAATCGGAAGCGTTTCATGCAAGCCGAATTCCATGGAAAAATAGGCGACAGGTTTGTTCCCGAATTCGGGATGTGCCTTTTGAGTCCAGGATGTTTTGGCGAAGTAGTCATCGTAACGTGCGAAGAGCGCGTCATATAACGCCAGATAATCCTTATCTTTTGCGGCCTGGGCCAGGCGACTATGAGCGATTTCTTTCAATAAACGGATGGGATTATGGCCGAGTCTTTCCCACAGGTCATAATCGAGCCTGCCAAAGAGACGCGCGGCTTCTGGCTGCCAGGTCCACCATAAATTTGTGGCAAGCTCACCAAGACGCGCAATGCGCTTGGGGAGGTCAAATTTTTGGGAGGGGGAGGTTAAGAAGTCCATAGCGCCGAATGATACCATAGCAATCAATTCAAACAAAAACGCCCGGACGTGTCCGGGCGTTTTTGTTTTGTTTAAAGCTTATTACTTTACAGTAAATTCTATGTACATACCATGTGTGTAGTGATTAACAACATCTCCCACATTTTCACCTACATTGCACAACCCCACATACTTTCCTGGTTCCAAAGTCAAAGTGAAGTCCTGAGAAGTGCCTATTTCCACATCCTCGACTTCACCCATAAATGTGATCCCGGCGCCTTCTTCATCCACAGCGCCTTCAGCGTTGAGCGGCAATTGATCACCAGGTAAGTCAGTTTTGAAAATCACAAACTCATGGATCTGGTCAGTCGCGTCGTTCGTAACATGGAAAACAACGTCGCCTGCTTTGATAGAGTCTGTTGAAAACGTGACGGCATAGGTTGTGAGGGAAACATCAACCTTAGTAGGGCCACTGCTGCATCCTGCCAAGACGGAAACGACCAGTAAAGCAACTACAATTAATATTTGATATGGCTTGCGGGTTTTCATTTTATTCTTCTCCTTTTGAAGTTGTATCCAATATTGTATTTTTTAATGTGTTATTCGGACAATTTATAACATGAACAACTGAATTTTATCTTTTGGGGAAGCCTCCTTCTTTCTAATAATCTGCGATGATGGGCATCACAAATATCATCACAAGAATCAACGGTATGGAAAGCAAACAGCCGGCAATAAAGAGATAGCCGAAGATGCGAGAATCAAACTTCAAGTGCATAAAATATAACAACACAAGAACCACCTTGATTACTGAGAGAGCAATCAGGACAGGGAATTTGATCGTGGTTTGTTGCAGATAACTGGCCAGCGTTTCAACCAGGGTGAGGATTGCCAAGAATATGAAAATACCAAGGTAATTCACCCGTCTTTCTGTTGTTTGATGTGACATGCGGCCTCCTTAGATTAAATAGATCAGGGTAAACAAGACAATCCAAACAATATCTACAAAATGCCAGTACAGGCCAAAGTTCTCGATACCCATATGATTTTCCTTTGTGTAGGGCAGGCGTCGATCACCGACCAGGGCATAGATTGCCCAGAGGACGCCGATAAAAACATGTGTTCCATGAATACCCGTCACAGTAAAAAAAGGCATGCCGAATGTACTGGAGTAATTCACACCGTCCCGAAACAAGGTTGCCCATTCAACCATCTGTCCTGCCAGAAAAAGGAAACCAAGCGCAATTACTACGATAAGATTGTTGCGCATCCCTTTATGATTGCCAATTCCTATGGCTTCCAAAGCACGCACCACGAAATAGCTGCTCGTCAAGAGGATGAAGGTGTTGCCGGCAATGACTGGTATGCTCAATAACGAGCGAAATTCGATCTCGTAATTGGGATTTACAATACGAGTAAGCAGAAAAATCAAAATGAGGGAAACAAAGAAGACCACTTCTCCGCCCAGAAATACCCACATCCCAAATTTTGTATTTTCGCTCTGCGGTACCGGGATGATACTGGTCGTTTCACTCATGACCTGTCTCCTCATTAACTCGGTTCTCCATTGCCCAGCCACCCACGGCGACCAGTAAAACAATGATCCCAAGTATGCTGACAATGTAATTTGAAACAACGCCGATGGCAATCAAAACCAAACCGCCTGCCAATGTGATCGGCCAAAAACTGGGAGGGGGGATGTGGATATCAGGGTGTTCTTTCACGGTTATCATCTCCTTGATAAGTTAACTTAGGGCTATCTGGTCTTCATGACGATTTTCATTAATATTAAGCCATTGAAAAAAAGTGATGCCGAGCGCAAGTAGCAACACCATATGGGTTGGCAGCCACATCAACAAACCGCCCAAATGCTGATCTTCGAGTACGCTCAAGCCGATGATGCGAGGTGCTTCCATGTAAAGGGGATATAAGGGCCGGGATGAAAATGTCAAAATGGCTGCCAGGACTGTGCAGGGAATTGTCATCAAAAAGATATAAAGCATACTCACCGGGGCAGATGGCTTGGAAATAATGGAACCGGTTTTGGAGGCCACCGGCCACCAACCAATCAGGCTCCCGCCGATGTACATCAAGTGTTCCAGGATGTGCACTCCTTCATTGGTTTGCGCCAGATTGTAAAGAGCCGGGATATGCCAGATATACATCACACTCGTGAAAACAATAAAGGCGGCAGCCGGGCGTGTAATCCACGCGGCCAATGGGGCAAGTCGTTTCGGCAGGATAAAATCAACCAGCCAGGCAGGACTGCCCATCAACCATAATGGGGGAGTGATGAACATCATTAACAGGTGTTGGACCATATGGGCACTAAAAAGATATTCATCACCCAGTTCATCCAAGGGTGAAATAAGAGCAATCAGGAGTATCAACGTACCGGAATGGAACGCAATTTGCTGCCAAACCCCGGGCGCTTCGCCCCAAGCCTTGCGCCTGCGAACCGGACCGATCAAAATAAGATAGGCGCCAGTCCACAGACCAATTCCCATGAGTACGCTGGGATACCATGTCCAGCCGGTTAAAAGGACCTCAGTCATAATAGGTATAGTGCAACAAACAATAGAATCCACACCGAGGTGACGTAATACCAAAACCAGGATCCAATTTCCACCGTGTCATAACGAGTTGACGAAAAGTCACCCAGTCGGGTACGCACCAAATTAATCATTAGAAAAACTATGCCTGCGAGAACATGCAGGCCGTGGAAGCCCATCAGGGTGAAAAAGACGCCGCCATAGGCCTGGTCATTAATTTGCATGCCGGAGTGGGTAAATTCAAATATCTGGATGGTTACAAAAACAAGCCCGAGTAAGAGGGTTAATATCTGCCAAGCCTGTGAAGCGGATGTTTTCCCTACCCTAAGACTGACTGTTGCGCGCCAGGCAGAGATTGCGCTGAATAACAAGAGCACGGTATTTGTAAGCGGAATCGATAAACGCGCAAGAGTATGTTCAACGGGCCAGTTATTCTGATCCCGCAAAACAACATATGCAACCAGCATCGTCGCAAAGAATACAGATTCTGATGTCAGGATAATTGACAAGGCTACCTTGCCAGTGCTCAACTTATTCGTTGGACTGGTGTTCGCTAAAATGCTCATTCAGCAGCCTTCCAATCCGCCAGTTCGGGATGTTTCTCATCCCAAAGCGGGCGCAAACCGCGGACAACGGGGATTTCCTCAAAGTTGTATGCAGGAGGGGGCGACGCTGTTTTCCATTCCAGGGTATTGGCATCCCAGGGATCTGATTTATTTGTCGCTTCCTTGCGCAGCGAAACAAAAAAGTTGACGATGAATACCAACATGCCTGCTGCGATAATGATTGCGCCAATCGTCTCAATAAAATTCCAGATTTCCCAACCGCGGCCAGCGCCATAGGTATAAATGCGGCGCGGCATGCCTTCGATGCCAAGAATATGCATCGGCATGAAAACCAAATTCATCCCAATGAACATCAGCCAGAAATGCCATTTACCCAATCCCTCATCCAGGCGACGGCCGCTCATCTTTGGGAACCAGTAATACACGCCGGATAGTATTCCGAAAATCGCTCCCCCAAAGAGCACATAATGAATATGGGCAACCACGTAGTAGGTATCGGTGATTTGCCAATCCACGGGTACCACTGCCAGATGGATCCCGTCGAGACCACCGATCAAGAACAGTGCGACAAACCCAATGGAAAAGAGCATGGGCGTTTCAAATCTAAGTTTGCCTTTCCACATCGTGGCCAGCCAGGCAAAGATTTTCACTCCCGTTGGAACGCCGATCAGGAAGCTGTCGGCCGCAAAGAAAAGCAATGTTGTTGACGGCATGCCTGTTGCAAACATGTGATGCGCCCAGACGGTGAAACCCAGGAACCCGATGCCAATCGCCGAGAACACGACAGCTTTATAGCCGAACAAGGGTTTTCCCGAAAAAACAGGGATTACTTCCGAGACGATTCCCATCGCAGGCAGGATCAGGATATACACTTCCGGGTGACCAAAGAACCAGAATAGATGTTGCCAAAGCAAGGCGCTTCCACCTTGCGCTACGTTATAGAAATGCGCACCCAATTCCCGGTCCAGAAAAAGGAGCAGAACGGCAGTTGTTAATGATGGCAGGGAGAAGACCGCCAGAAAAGATGTGACAAACATCGTCCATACGAACAGGGGCAGGCGGGTGAGAGTCATGCCGGGGGCGCGCAGTTGGATAATGGTTACGATGAAATTGATCGAACCAATTGTCGTGGCAAAGCCAAGCAACAGAATGCCCATGATCCAGAAGTCCATCCCATGAGACGGCGAGTAGAGCTTTTCTGTCAGCGGGGCATAACTAAACCAGCCGTCATTAGGTGCTCCGCCAAAGAAAAAACTGCTATACATAAATAAACCGCCGAAGAGGAAAGTCCAGTAGCTTAGGGCGTTTAATTTTGGATAAACCATATCCCGCGCGCCTATCATTAAAGGGATCAGGTAATTTCCAAAACCGGCTGCCAGCGGCATGACAGCCAGAAATATCATGGTTGTACCGTGCATGGTGAATATCTGGTTGTACATGTCGGGAGTGAGGAATTTGCTTTCGGGTTGGGCCAATTGGATGCGCATCAACAGGGCTTCCAGGCCTCCAACCAGAAAAAACAATGCTGCACTCAACAGATACATAATGCCAATCCGCTTATGGTCGACTGTCATGACCCATGAGAGAAAACCTCGCTGGGCTGCTCCCTGTATCCTTGAACTATTCTGTGCCTGAACTGTCATGGTTTTCCTCTGGTTAATTTATTTCAATAGTTTGAGATATGCGTAAATATGGTTAATTTCATCGGGGGACAATGTGAGCTTCATGTCGTTGCCGGGTTTCATCGACTGGGTATCATGAAGCCAGTTGCGAAGGTTTTCTTCCGTCAGGGGGTAGGTGGCGCCTGCAAATGTCGAGCGTGAAAATAAGTGGGCCAGGTTTGGGCCAACCTTATTTTCCGGCTCGGCTGGATTTAAGGAGTGACAGGAGGCACAGACACCGGAGAAATCTTTGTAGCCAGCCAGTTCGTCTGCTGTCTGCGGCTGGGCGGCCGGTTTCTGCTGGTTGGAAACCCAGGCGTTAAAATCATCCTGTGAATCAACAACTACTTCAATCCGCATCATGGCATGTTCCGTGCCGCAAAACTCCGCACATTGGCCAATGAATACACCGGTCTGGTTGGAAGTCAGCCACATATGATTGGTTTGTCCCGGGACCGCATCTGTTTTCCCGGAAAGTTGTGGAACCCAGAAACTGTGGATGACATCCATTGAATCAAGGGTAACTTGAACGGTTGCCCCCACCGGAATATGCAACTCGTTTGCTGTTTTAAATCCCAGATCGGGGTAGTCAAATTCCCACCACCACTGATGCCCGATCACATGCACATTGATATCCTTCGCAGAAGCGGCAGGGACCGCAACATTTTTCATGGTCTGGAAGGTCATGGCAAATAAGGCGCCGGTGAGTAAAACTGGGATTACAGTCCATGTAATTTCAAGTTTTGTATTTGCATAAATTTGCGTGGGTGGCCTGTCATCGTCCCCCCTCTTTTTACGGTCGCGGATCAGGATCCAAACCAGGACGGCTTCCACGAGCACAAAAACCACCAGCGCCATAATTAATAGATTGTTATATAGATTCGCCTCGTGTTGGGCAATGGAAGATGCCGGTCTCAAAAATGTGGGGGAGGTCGTGCAGCCACTAAGAATAAATCCCAATCCGGCCAATAACGTAATTTTATGAAAAATCTTCATGCAATCCATCTCCATTGTATTTTTCAGATGTGAATTTCATCGTAAATATTTTTGGGGTACCTTTAACCGGAAAATCACGATTATTCTAACCCAATATCTCCTATTTAGATATGACTTATTCTGAAAGTTGAAAAAATTCACAAAGGTACGGTTATGATCTTTCTATATGAGCATATCTGTTATAGAATGAGCCCATGACCACCGTCCAACTCTTCATCACCTGCCTGACCGATTCATTCTTCCCGCAAACTGGCGAGGCGGTCGTGGACATCCTCCATCGCCTTGGCCTCGACGTGGATTTTGCCCGCGACCAAACCTGCTGCGGACAACCGCAATTTAACGCAGGCCTGCGCAAGGATGCGCGAGCGATTGCGGAACACACGATCAAAGTCTTTGAGAATGCCAAAGGCGATATTGTCACACCCTCCGGTTCATGCGCCCATCATTTCAGGCACAATTACCTGGAATTGTTCGAGGGGGATTCGGTCTGGTATCCGCGTGCCAGGGCGTTATCAGGACGGGTGTATGAGTTCACCGAATATCTGGTGGACAAACTCGGTGTGACCGATGTGGGCGCAGCATGGGATGGACTGCTCACCTACCATCCATCCTGTCATACCCTGCGCGGCATCCACGTGGATCAACAACCGCGCGCCTTACTCGCGAATGTCCAGGGGGCAACCCTTGTAGAGCTGCCTCATGCAGATGAATGCTGCGGCTTCGGCGGCGTAATGTCCGTCGAACACCCTGAGTTGTCGGCGGAATGGTTGAAGCGCAAAATCACCAATTTGGAAATGACCCGGTCTCCCACTTTGGTCGTAACCGATGCAGGCTGTCTCATGCATATCGCAGGCGGCCTGCATCGCCAGAAGAAAAGTCAACGTGTTGTGCATATCGCGGAAGTATTGAATAATAGATAGGAATGTCCATGTATAAAGAATCGGCTCATCTTTATGACCTGATATACCTGAACCAGGGCAAGAACTATGCGTCTGAAGCGCGTCGCATTCATGAATTGGGACAACAGCATCAAAAATCGCAGGGAAATTTCCTTCTTGATGTTGCCTGCGGCACAGGCCTGCATGCGGGTTATTTAAGCGAGTTTTACCAGGTGGAAGGTGTTGACTTAGATGAAAATATGCTCAATATGGCTCGCGAAAGGCATCCTAAAATTCCATTTTATCAGGGCGACATGCGCGATTTTAACCCTGGCCGTCAGTTCGACGTGGTAACCTGTTTATTCAGCGCCATCGGATATATGAAAGATACAGCCCAATTGCGCCAGGCGATTGGAAACATGGGAAAACTGCTTAAGCCCGGCGGTGTATTGTTTGTGGAGCCCTGGTTTTCTCCCGATACATGGCATACTGGTACGGTTCATACCTTGTTCGTAGATGAGCCTGATCTGAAAATTATCCGAATGAACTTAAGTGAAAGGAAAGGCAATCTGTCTTACTTTATTTTTCATTTTTTGGTTGGCACGCCCGGGAGCGTTGAGCATTTTACTGAACATCATGAACTCGCGCTTTTCACCAATGAAGAATATCTGGATTCCTTCCATGCAAATCGCTTGGAAGTCATTTATGATCCTGATGGATTGTATGGACGCGGACTTTATATAGGCCTTAAATCATGAGTAATCGGTATTTTCGCTCTCGAATTCAAGAGTCCATAAAAAACGAAACCCTCCAAACCGCGCTGGACAATAACACCGAACGCCGTTTGAAGGGACGTGAACTTGCGCTTGAATCCCTGCCCGATTGGCGCGCGAGACGCCAGCGCGCGCATCGAGTCCGCGCGCAGGTCATCGAAGGCCTCGATGAATATCTCGCGCAGTTCATCGCGAAGAATGAGGAGAATGGGGTCATTGTCCATCGCGCGCAGGATGCGGCGGAGGCGATTCAATTTGTTCTGAAAATTGCAAACGAATTACCGCGAAGGGACACGAAGGATTCCCTGACGACACTTCGTAGCGAAAAGGTTTTGATCGCCAAATCCAAAAGCATGGTCTCCGAAGAGATCGGGCTCAATCATGCCCTTGAAAAGGAAGGTCTCCAGGTCGTTGAAACAGACCTCGGCGAATATATTATTCAGCTTCGCCATGAAAGACCCAGTCATATCATCACACCCGCCGTGCATCTGCGTACGGAACAGATAGCGCAGCTCTTTCACGAAAAATTTTGCATTCCTTACACGGAAGATGTCCCCACCCTGACAGCCACGGCCCGAAAGATTCTGCGCAAAGTTTTTCTCACCGCTGATATCGGCTTTAGCGGAGTCAACTTCGGCGTGGCTGAAACGGGCGCCGTTTGCATCATTACCAACGAGGGCAATGGGCGCATGGTCACGACCATTCCGCCGGTGCATATCGCCTTGATGGGCTTGGAACGTCTCGTCCCAAATCTCGATGATCTTGCGCTGATGCTGTCGCTTCTGCCCCGTTCGGCAACCGGACAAAAATTAACGGTCTACACTCAGTTGCTGCGCAAACCGCTCCCTTCGACTGCGCTCAGGGCGAATCAAACACGGCATCTCATCCTCCTCGATAATGGACGCACACGCTTAAGGAATTCTCCGCTCAAGGAATCTTTATATTGCATTCGCTGCGGGGCGTGTCTCAACGCCTGCCCCGTTTTTCGTGAACTCAGCGGCCACGCTTACATCGGCAGAGACAAATCCATTGCGCCTTATCCTGGTCCCATCGGTTCGGTCGTTTCGCCCGGCCTGCTTGGCGAAAATTTTGTCCAGCTCGCGCAGGCTTCCTCTCTTTGCGGCGCCTGCAAGGATATCTGTCCGGTTGATATTGATCTGCCAAAATTATTGACTCGTGTGCGGGCAGGGCAATCTCCTCATCCCCAACCGCCCTCCCTTTGGGAGAGTGGAGAAGGCGCAGGACTTTCGTTTTCGACAAAATTTTCCCTGCAAATGTACACCCGCCTCGCGACTCACCCGAAGCTGTTTGCCGCCTCACAAAAATTCGCTTCCCTGGGAAGTTTCCTGCTCGCCCCTCGTTCGCAGTGGATGCGTCTGCCCGCGTTTACAGGCTGGGGTTTTAGCAAGGACCTGCCGAGGTTCGCAGGCAGGACATTTCGGGATGGATTTGTCGCGAAAAATCTCATGAAAGTCGAAGTCAGTGGACATCGGTACGATCCCAAATCCCCAACGTCTCCAGATGTTGGAGTCCGCCTGGATAAGATCGAACAATTCTCCAAAGAACTGGCCGCATTAGGCGGATATGTGTATCAAACAAAGAATGTCACAAAAGAAATTGTTGAATTCCTTAAGTCGCGTGGCATCAATCAAATCCAGCTTGAGCCAGGCGTGTTGGATGAAAACCTCCTGCGAGATGCAGGCATAGATTTCACCCACGAACCGGATCCAGAAATCCTGGTCGGAGTGACAAAGGCCCTGTGCGGGCTGGCAGATACCGGGTCCGTGCTTGAAGCGGACGGGGCGTTACACGCCTCGCTGTTGCCCGAGATCCATATTGCCATATTACGGTCATTTGATATTCTTCCATCTTTATCGGATGCCATGGACTTGGTTAAAGATAAAAACTCCGCCGTCTTCATCACAGGCCCTTCCCGTACAGCCGACATCGAGATGACGTTGACCATTGGCGTGCATGGACCGAAGGAAATTCATGTGTTCGTTGACGATTTAATATCGCAGTGATACAATCTCGCCCGCCATGCCCCCATCGTCTAGTGGCCCAGGACGAAGCCCTCTCAAGGCTTAAACCGGGATTCGAATTCCCGTGGGGGCACTTATTTATAGACACAGTATGGTGTTGAAGGGGATTATTTCAGGCTTAGGAAGACTAAAAAAGAAGCCTCATAAGGTTTCTTTTTTGGTTTCCCTGAACTTCACCTTAACAAATCTGTTGACCAAACCCGTCAATTCCCTAGTATAATATTAAATGACAGGTTGTTAACATGTTAGGTGTATAAAATGTCCACTCACACTAATCAAAAAGAACTTTACAACTCCCTTACTGCTCCAGCATATACTATTTCTGTAACCAGTCGCTTGACAGGAATTACCCGCTGGAGTGTTTCACGTTACTTAAGGGGCTATGATTACAAACCTATTAAAGAAGACTTTTACAAGAGACATCGACCTCCAATTATCGACCAGTCCGAAGAGGATACTACTTATGCTTCTTTTCTTGATTTAATAGATCTTTTATATGTTAAAGAATTTCTAAAAAGGGGATTTACACTACAACGTCTGCGAAGTGCTTTAGCTGAAGCAAAAGATCGTTTAGGTACTCCCCACTTCGCTAGAAGCGAGTTTTACACAAGTGCTGCTGAAATAATTTTGAAACTCCCACAGGATGGCGCTTTAATTGCGTTAATGACTGGTGGGCAATATGTTGTTCCAGAAATAACAAGAAAATTAAGTCAAAAGTTGGATTTTGAAGATCTTACAGAATATGGTTTTGCGCGAAGGTGGTATCCAAACGGGAAAAAAGGTTCTATTGTTATTGACCCGCAGATATCATTTGGCAAACCTACAGTAGTTGGATATGGAGTATCTACATCCAATATTTACGATCTTTATTTAGGGGAAAACAAGAAGCTCACGCCTGTGAGTCAATGGTTTGATATTCCTGTTCCTGAAATAAAGACTGCCGTTCAGTTTGAACACAGTCTATGGGCGTAGAATTTTTTGTTGACGCCGGTTTGGGTCTCAAACTAGTCACAGGTCTACGGGACCTTGGCTATACAAATATTATTCATATTTACGAAAAATTTCCGATAGGGGTACTCGACGAAGAATGGCTAGAATATGTTGGGGAAAACAAGCTAGTCGTAATTACCAAAGACAAGATGATACGTAAAAATCCAAAAGAAAAAGCTGCGTTGATAAAATATGGCATAGTAGCGTTTTATTTAAGTGGAGACAAACTAAGTATCAAGGAAATGGGAAAACAATTGATAAATGCATGGGAAAAAATGGAAGCATGCGCAGTAAAACAGCAGAAAACCGGGGTTGCAGCAGCGTTCGTTATTCGGCCTAGAGGAAACAAAATTGAGGTAATTCCACTGACTTAAAGACTGGCAATTAGCCGGCCATTTTGATTGTGTCTCTGTAAATCAACCTCACCTCTTTTTCTTTTATAAAATCACAAATCAGGCCTATCTTAGGCCTTTTTAGTACAATTGACAGTGTTTATAAATTGCGTTCCCATGGAGATACACGCCTTGACCCACACAACAAAATCGCGCGGATACATCATTGCCCTGACAGCCACCCTCCTTTGGTCATTCACCGGCATCATCATCAGTTACCTGAACAGGGCCTATGCCCTGCCGTCGTTTGTACTGGCCTTCTGGCGCGACCTGTTCGTCTCATTCGGCGTGGCAGTTGGCCTGCTTGTGTTCAATCGCCCGCGCTTTCATCTTGACCGCGCACATTGGGGCTTCATGGCTGCCTATGGATTTGTGCTGGCGGTCTTCAATTCGATGTGGACATTTTCGGTTCAATACAACGGGGCGGCTGTTGCAACCGTCCTGGCATTTTCCTCGCCGGCCATGACGGCGATCCTCAGCCGCATTGTCTTCAAGGAAAAATTCAGCAGGATTAAGATCGTCTCCATCCTGCTCAGCCTTGCAGGCATCGTTTTCGTATCGGGCGCTTACGATCCCTCAGTTTGGAATCTCAACCCGTTGGGAATCATCTTTGGGCTGCTGACGGGTCTGCTGTTTGCCGTTTACAACCTGCAAGGCAAATCGGCATCCGATAGAGCCATTGATTCGTGGACGGCATTGCTTTACAGCTTTTTGTGGGCGATGGTGTTTTTATTATTCTTCAACCTCGGCAATGACCTGTTTATCACAGGCAAGGCTCCGTTCGCAGATATGATGTGGCTGGGTGATTCAATTGCAGGCTGGGGCATCCTTTTCTTCCTCGGTGTGGCGCCCACCCTTGGCGGTTTTGGTCTTTACACTTTGAGCATCCGTTATCTCTCGCCCACCACTGCAAATTTGATCGCCACACTTGAGCCCGCCTTCACCGCGGTCTGGGCTTACTTTTTATTAAGTGAAATCCTCACGGGCGTACAACTCATTGGCGGCCTGCTGGTACTGACAGGCGTGATCCTGTTGAGATTTGGCGAAAAATAATCTTTCCTCCCTTTACAGAACTTTCACAAAAACGGGGGTCTCAAGGCAGCCAGAAATTGGGTTGGAGCAGCAGGTAATCTTCACTAACCAGCCGAAAACCAGAAGCGGGTAATTCGATTTGCGTTGCCGCATCGAGGAACACAAAGTTAAGCTGGTACTTGTTGTTTGCAATCCTGCGGTGAACGAACATGATGTATTTTCCGTCCGGCGACCAGACATGCTGTTCCGCTGCCTCGTCGGCCACATAAAAAACCGCATCCACCGTAACCGGCAGGGTGACAAAGAAAAGCCGTGATTCAAGCGTGCGCCCGGAGTAATTGCTCACCAGTGAAGTGCTGACCGCCAGGGTAGCGCCGTCCGGTGACCAGGACATATCCACAAGGCGGTTGCCAGGGACGGAAAAGGTGCGGGCCGTGTCTCCGTTGACGAGGGTCAATTGTGTTTTATGGTTGGCGTCGTATGTCATGAATGCCATTTTGCCGTCCGCGGCAAAGGCGGGTTGTCCCTCATAAGGCAGGGTCTGGATGTGGGAACCATCCAGTTCTGAAACGAAGAGCCCCTGAG
The DNA here is from genome assembly GCA_964511765.1 of uncultured Anaerolinea sp. Lineage (GTDB taxonomy): Bacteria > Chloroflexota > Anaerolineae > Anaerolineales > Villigracilaceae > Villigracilis. Next base: position 13,698 of record CAZEGE010000015.1, on the reverse strand, counting down.
TTTCACAAACAGAGCTGGCACATGTGCCAGCGCCCCAATAAACATGCGCCGGGTTACGCGATGGATACAATTCCAATGGCGGATAGGGCACAGCGGGCAGGATAAAAGGAGCTCCTCCGCCAGGAGATAAAATGGCGATCTGATATTGTTCATTGACGCGCAAAATGGCGGCGACGCGTCCGTCGGAAAGCCAGACGGCAGGACGTGAAGCATCGGAACGCAGTTGGCTGGTCAACAAACTGCGATGGTTGTCTTTTAAAACATAGAGGGCGTTATCCTGCACAACAAGCGCGCCAAATTCGGAATAATCGAGGAGGGTGAATCCCGCTTCTGCAAGAGCCTGCCATTCCTGTCCGTTGAGACTTCCTTGAAAGATACCATCGGATTTGAGAACGTCTCCATCGCGAGTGGAAATTCCGAGCAGAATCGAAGAGTTGGAGAAAGCTGGGTCGGGAGAGGCTTCCACTTTGGAATGGGGGAGTCCGCTCACAGGTCCGGGGGTGAACGAAACAGACGGGGTACTGGGGACGGGAATGGTTTCCCCATCTTGTGAGATTTCGGTTGGGGATCCCTCCCTCTCCCGCATGATCTCATCTAAAACTTGCAGGGCGGTGAAACTTCGCATATTCCACCCATCCACACTCAGGTGAAAGCCGGTCTTATCGGTTGAGTCAAGTCCGTGATTGGGCAAAGGCTGGACAGCCCGCCAGAAATTCCATAAGGGCAGGTCGTATTCGTAGGCGAGTTTTGCAATGGTGTAATTAATGCTGTGATCGCCTTCGACATTATCCGCCTTGGTGGACAGGATGGGCAGGGTCCCCTGCTCGATATTGTATTCGATGATCTGGCGCATATATTTTTCATATCTGTCCTGCGTGCGCCCGGAAAACCAGACCTCCAGGCTGATGATGACAACGCTGGGGTTTTGGATGCGGTTTTCGCACTCCATGGGGGTTTCCCCGGGCAGGCAGACTTCGCTATTTGCCCATAAAGGCAACAGCACAGAGGATGCATTGAACCCCCCGCGCACCGATTCACCCTGGCGGTTGAAGGAACCGGCATAGTATTCCACGCTTTCCTGCAAATACTTGTAACTAGGTGTGAATGAATAGCGACCCGGCAGATCGTAGATGCCTAGAAATGCTTCAGGAATATTCTGGCAATCGCCGATCTTGGAAAAGGCATGAGGGTTGTTTCCCATCTCCAGGCCGTGCTGATAAATTTCACGCGCACGTACACTGATGGCGGGAACGATGGGCCACTCCTGCCAATCTTCGGGCGGCAGGCGCAGGTCGGGGGTGGGGCTGAAAGCCGGGTTGGCTGTTGAAGTTGAGGCAGGGGGAAATGTGGATGTTGCTGAATCAGCTGTAGTGGAAGAAAGAGGCGTCTCAGTCGAGGTGGGAGAACTTTCATCCGAAGCGAGAGTCCCATTACACGCGGTCAATAGCAAACAGGTTCCCAAAATGATATTAATAACGTTCTTCATTGGAATCCCCTCATGAGATTATTGGTTGAGTTTCCAGAGAATGCGCAGCCCTTCCAGGGTAAGCCAGGGAGCGATGATATCAATCACCTTCGTCTCTTTGGCGACGACTTCGGCCAGCCCACCTGTTGCGATGACTTTCATATCGCTTCCCAATTCTGACCTGAATCTTGCCACCATCCCCTCGACCATGCTCACATACCCAAACAATAAACCGGACTGCATGGCATGGACAGTATTGCGTCCAATCACAGAGGGAGGTACCTGAAGGTCGATGTGTGGAAGTTTTGCGGCGTGCGTGAACAGGGCTTCCGCGGCGAGGTTGATGCCTGCGGTGATCGCGCCGCCCAGATATTCGCCATCTTTTGTAAGGGCGTTGAATGAGGTGGCCGTTCCAAAATCCACCACACAGGCCGGACCGCCATATAGTTTCATCACTGCCACGGCATCACAGACGCGGTCTGCGCCCACCGCTCGCGGGTCTTCATAGCGGATTTTGATTCCCGTTTTGACCCCCGCATCCACGACCAGCGGCTCTTGTTTGAGATATTCACGACAGGCCTGGAGCACACGCCCCGTCAGCGGCGGCACCACGGAAGCCAGCGAAATGCCTGTGATCTCATCCAGCGTTTTGCCCGCATTTTGCAGGAGACCTAAAAATTGCAAGCCGTATTCGTCGGGCATGCGCTTATGGTCTGTGGCGAGACGCCAGTGTGCGCCGAGTTTATCGCCTTCATAAAGGCCGAGGGTGAGGTTGGTATTACCGATGTCAATGGTGAGGAGCATCGTTAATCCATGAGGCGGGCAAGGATATCCTGGGGGACTTTTACACGTAACTCAGGGTATTCTTCAAGAATACGGGCAATGTCAGCCAGGTCTTTTTGTCTCTTGCTTCCTCTTCGCTCCGTATCTGAAACAGCCCAAATTTTCCCCTGTAATACATCCTCGATGCTGGCAACAGGCAATTCCATGCCCAGCACAATTCGCCCTGTTGCATGATCGAGAAAAGAACTATAGCGCTCATCCGTCTGAATTTGCACCCTGACGTCGGAGCCTGGGATCGAAATGTTTAAGCTATGCGGGAATTTTTTCAGGATAAATTGTTTTTCAAGAAGCGACTCTACTTTTTCAATCTGAGAGATCGCAACTGCCAAATCCAAGTCAAGACTTACCAATGGTTCCACATAAGCATTAACAGCCTGACCGCCAATTACACAAAACTGAATTTCCTGTTTTCGTAAATAAGCGATCAGGTTTTCCAGCAGATTGGAGTGATCCATTGTTATAGTTTTCCAGAAATCAAGAGCCTGCATAGGTTTCTCACGATTCAATCAAAAGCAATTTTCATTATTCTACCATGTAGTGAGACATGACATATTCAGTGCAAATTATGGTGCTCATGGCTTTTGAAAAGTCAAAAACCTTAATGCGAATAGCACGAATGTGCCGAATTTTCGCGAAAAGCATTATATACTCGCGTTTTTCACGTTAAAACTATGTCATAAAATCAGAAACTTGTCCATGGACTTTGCAAAGAGCATATTATGGTGTTGCTGCATAAAAGGGAGCCAGTCCGCGCAGGATGGTGAAGATGAACCAGAAGTTATTGATCATTAATGTCAACACGATAATGGCCAGTGCGGATTCAAACCATTTTCTATCCGCAAATTTTGCCAATGCCAGTGCAGTGAAAAAGACCAGCGCGTAGATCCAATACGGTGTGTAAAGGAAGAGTTCGGTGCCATAAATCATGTGCATGAGAAAATTGAAGACAAGCGTCCCAAGCAGGCCGAGCATCAGCGGCAGGTGTTTGGATGAACGGATATTTATCACAAAAACGATGAACGCCCCCGCAAGCAAGGTCAGCCACAATACAAGTGGAATATTGCCAAGACCCCTGTATGAGGCCAGACGATGTGTGCGCACATCGAAGGTTTTGAAGTCAATCGTGGGGAACGGGTCTTTATTCGAAATCGCTTCGATGGGACTGGGACCCACCGCGCCGTACAAAAACATCGTACGGCTGACGACCTGAAATTTTTCAAGCAAATTTGCCGCAGGAGACCCCTGGTTTGTTTTCACAAAATTGAACTCAAAGCCAAGGTCGGCAGGCACAAAGAAGAGCGTCTGTGTGTTGGGATATAAAGCGCTGGTAATGGTGGTTAATATTATGCCTGAGGCAATCACGAGCACACTATATTGGACCAGGCGGCGCAAGCCAAATTTTTTGAAAAATAAGCCGATCACGCCCTGCACGAAGTTGGTGATGGTAATGCCAAAAAGGAGCCATCCGGCAGGGACGAGAACGGAAAAGCGTTTTTCATCCGCTTGAAGCAATAGGAAGAATAAGATCAGAGCAGCCGCGCCGAAGATATAATTTTCAGTCAGCGAGCCGAAGAGCAAATGCGTGGCAGTGGAACCGAGCAAAATCGCAAAAATAAACGCATATGTTTTAGAATCCGTTGCGCGTTTGACGAAAAGCCATGCCATGAAAACGCATAGTCCACTCATGGCAGCAGGGACCAGCATCCCAGCGAGGTTCCAGTGCTCACCCATGAAACCTGCCACAAAACGGATGAGCGGACGTACGATGATTAATGTCAGGGGATGCACAGAGCGATTGATCGCATCCCCTTCAGGGCTGGCCAGGATGGACATCCACGGGCCTGCGTCAGATTCAAACAGCACGCTGTTGATGCTCAGTGCAGGTTGATTCAATGCCCGCGCAATGATGAGATTAATAATGAAGAACATCCCACCCAGGTAAAGCCCAGGCAGGTTTTGTGAGGTGAAAATAAATAACTTTGTTTGCTTGAGGTTTTTATAATAGCCTCCCAATTCAAACTTCTCTAAAATGGAAAGGCTCCACACACCAGCCGCCAACGCAGCGACCGTAAATAAACCGATCCATTTCCGTGGGACGATCATATATTCCCAAACAAACATGGCGGGAAACTGGATACATGCAAAAATGACCGCCGACAAAAGCAAAGGCAAAGCGAGAACAAGGATCACATTCAAAGGTTTGCTCAAAAACCCATTGCGGAGGGAACGCGCAGTACGGCAGACGAGGTAATATCCAACCACACTGCCTAATGTGATGGAAACAACAGTAAACATGGCCATGTCGAATGAGGTGTGAAGCGCTTCATTCAGGAAGCCAACCGTGCCATAAGTAAAGGTCAGGCTCAATAGGAAACCAAGGAGATAATACAGGAATGAATAACGCGCCCAAATTCGTTTTGTCCATTGTGAGGCGACAGGAAATATCTCGAACAAGAGAGTGCCAATTGCCAGGGCAGGCACAACGGTCAGAAAGAGGCGGTCCACGTTCGATGAGTAACCAGAATAATTGAAAAAAGTCACCGCCAGAAAATAACTGACAGCGGATCCAATCAACAAACTGAGAACTGCGCGTAAGACTTTCATTCCTTTATTCTTTGACAGCCATGATAATTTCGGAGATCATATCGTAGCGATGGAACTGCGGCATGATATAAATTCCGCCTGCCCAGCCTTTGATTCCCTCGATCAATTCCACGGCAAGTTCCACACCGACCTTTGCGCTATTTTCGCCGGCAGACTCGATCCGCTTGCGCGCTTCCTCAGGGATGAATACGCCTGGCACTTCGTGGTGCAGGAAGTTCGCATGTTTGGCGCTGACCAATGGCAGGATGCCCGCAAGGATCGGTTTGTTTAATATTCCGTGCTTCGCTTCGAAGGCCTTGATTAAATTAGGGCCATCATCGGCGCGATAAATGGGCTGGGTCAGGAAGAAGTCCGCGCCCGCCTTGATCTTGCGATGCAGATTTTTTACTTCCGTATCCATATCCTGCGGACAGAGGTTCAATGCTGCGCCGACAAAAAAGTTGGTAGGTTGACCGATGCTGGTGCCAGAATGATCCATGCCCATATTGAATCCCTGCTTGATCAATTTGATCAAACCAGAAGGCACCAGGTCATAATTATCCGTTGCTTCGGGATAATCGCCAATCGAAGTCGGATCGCCCATCACGACAAAGACATTTCGCAAACCAATGGCATGTGCGGCGAGCAGGTCGCCTTGCACGCGCAGGAGGTTGCGTCCGCGGGTGGGGAAATGCAAGGTGGTCTCCACGCCGATCTTGCGCTGGACCACATCGCACACCGCCCAGGCGGACATTCTCATGCGCGCCATCGGGCTGTCTGCCACATTGATGACATCCGCGCCAGAATCATATAAAAGCGATGCGCCTGCAAGTAGTTTATGAGTAGATAGTCCGCGCGGCGGGTTCATCTCCACACATATCGTAAATTTTCCAGCGGCAAGTTTTTGGGCAAGTTGTGTAGTTCCTTCGGCCGGTTCGTCTGAATCCTCATCCACTGGCAAAACCATCACATCTGCATTTGCGTCAACCCGCGCAGATTCCAGTGCCTTCTTCATCGAGGCGATATGTTGAGGCGTGGTGCCGCAGCAGCCGCCGACGATATTGGCACCGGCCGCGCGGAACGAAAGCGCATAATCGCCGAAATATTCTGCATCCGCAGGATACATGATTCGTCCGCCAACCTGCTCGGGCCAGCCTGCATTTGGCTTCACCCAAAACTTTCCGTTTGGCACAGCCTGCCGCATTTGCTTTAAGATGCGCAATAACTGCGATGGTCCGCCAGAGCAATTGACGCCGATCACATCCGCGCCTGTATCTGCAAGTCTGCGCGCAACCTTTGCAGGGGCATCGCCAAGCAAAGTACGATCATCGCGCGTGAAAGTCACCGATGCCACAACAGGCAGGGAACAGGATTCCTTCGCCGCCTTGATGGCCTCCTGAATTTCATATAAGTCGCTCATCGTTTCGATGACAATTAAATCTGCGCCGGCCTCCGCCAAAGCGCGGATCTGTTCCGCAAACGCCTCGCGCGCCTCCTCCGGCTTGACCCTGCCATACGGAGCGATCCTCACTCCCAGCGGACCGACATCCCCGGCGATCAGCACATCCTTGTATGCCGCCGCCACCACGCGTTTGACAAGTTCCACGCCCGCACGATTGATCTCAGCTACATCAGCCTGCAAACCATGTTTTCTTAACTTAAAGCGGTTCGCGCTAAATGTATTTGTGATGATCAACTCTGCGCCTGCTTCAATATACTCACGATGGATTTCAGCCACGGTCACGGGGTTGGTCAGGTTTAATTCATCGAAGCATTTGTCAAAGCCAATGCCGCGCGCATGAAGCATGGTGCCCATTGCGCCGTCGGCAAGCAGGGTTTTTTTGGAAATGGTTTCAATCAGATTCATATTTTCTCTTTCAAGGTTTTTTTATCACGGCCAGTAAAGCCTTGCTGCGCATAATCTTATGGACGATCTCTGCCTGCGGATAGGATGTTTTGTCAAAATCATAACGCGTGGTTGCAACTACATAATCATATCGTTCGGCTCTTTCCACTTCATAGGATGAATATATTTTTAAATCTTCCCGTGCAAACAATGCAAACAAATGCGAAGGCCCTTCAACCCAAATGGCCACATTTGGCGGAGCAACTGAATTTATATATTCCGCCGCCTCGCGATACGAAATGACCCAGTAATCGAGATCAAAACGTCCCTGTGCGCCATCCACACCGCCGACGAAACGATTGTAATAAATATATTCGTATGGATGTAAAGATACAATTCCCATCACGCCAGGGATCAAACACAAGGTTATCAACGCAACCCGCCATTTTGCATTTTTTATCTTCTCGAACGCAACCCCGGCCATCAAGAAAATGGGCGGCAGGATAAATAATACCTGCCTGAAGTTGTCATACAAAACCGTACGCATGACGACAAATCCAATAAGCGGGATGACAAACCACAGGAGCGCCAACTCGACCAGTCCACGCCTCTTTTCCCCGCCGACAATTGCCACAATCCATCCGACAATGGACAACGCCCAGACAGGCTCAGTCAACTGGATGGCGAATAGAACAGGCAAATAGGAATGCGGCAAATTGGTGGATTGATATTTAACCCCGTTGAATAGCACCAATCCAAGCCAGGGATATAAAGACATCGTGTCCAGGCTTTCAAAGAAGTGCCCAATCGGATCCATCCACAGATAAGGCCAGGTGAGATACATTGCCATCATCGCAATCGCTGCATACATCCCTAAAGCAGGGACGGCTTGCCTGCCTTTGGTGCGCAGGGCAAAATAGACAATGATCAAACCTGCAAATGGACCTAAAATCCGCGTGGAGGTCGTAAATCCAAGCAGAATGGCTGATGGAAGAACTGCAATCAGGAGTTTTAAGATTTCGCGCGAAAGCCTCAGGCGGTGATATGCGAAAAGAAGCAGGCAGGTGGACAGTATGAAATAGATTGCGCGTCCGCGCAGGAAGAAAATGAAATATCTTTGAATATAAACTTCCGCAGGGACTTTATGAATATTGGATGCGATCAACGACAGGATATTTGTCTCACCAGCCTGCGCCGCCTGAACCAGGCCCGTGACGAGCGAGTAAAATGCGTCCGTGAAGGTGAAGAACGAGAAAACAGAAACAAGCCACAGGGCGGTCAGAAGCGCAAAAGTTCGTTTGGCGGATGAAGTCAAAGGGTCAAATGAAACCGGTTTGATGGAATCTATCATCTTGAATCCAAAGACCAGACTGAGCATGAAAAATGCAAGAAAGGGCGTATCCTTTGGATTGATGAAGGCATGTCCCCACAAAAGCGGCTGCGTCATAAAAAGCAGGGTTGCGCCGATGGCGGGGATTTCACTCAGCCAGCGTTTGGCGAGCATGTAGAAAGCCACAACGCCAGCGATATAAGTCATAAAATAAAACAAGTGGCGAAGATCGGGAAAGCCATACGGAAGAAATGTGCTGAAAAATTGCGTGACGCGCTCCACCAGCATTACATAGAATGGACCGTAGTTTCCAAGATCATCCTGTGCAAGGGAAACGATGCCCTGCTGAGGCCAGGTTGCATATGCGTTGATTGATTTAACGGCATATTTTTGAAGCGACTTATCATCCCAGCTTTCGCCGTACTGATCGAAGGTAAAAAAGCCAAGGAACAGGCTTAGCGCAAAGATGATGAGAATGGAGTAATTTTTCTTCATTTTGGGATGACTTGTTCAACTTGCCAGTTTTGCAAGCCACTGATTGGCATTTGTGAAGAAAGACGAGGGTCGATCTTTTTTGGCGACCAACCACATCAATGCCAGCACGATCATCGGGGCAACCAGGCGGCCATAAGACCAGGGGAAGAAATCAAACGAAGGCATGACAAATTCAAGGAAATATGCAAAGCCAAACCACATCCATAAATTGGGTGTGTCGATGAGCTTTAACATCAGTAAAAATGATAATGTGACAAAAATGCCGTGGTGATCCCAAACGATGGGTGAAGCCAAAGTCATGACGACAAACAACGGCGGGATGGCGTTTAACATATTGTCCCTGCCATTTGTAAACGACCGGTTACGAATATTTTTTATCATTACAAATATCGTTGTACATAAAAGTGCGGCTTTGGCAATGTAAATCATGATGCGCGTCCATAAAATATTTATGCCGAAGAATGGATTGAGGAAACGCAGGAATGAATCGAAGGAGGTATCGTGGAAGTTCGTATCCGGGATTTGGGTCAGGATGGCGATATTATTCAAATAATCATAATACGGCGAGATGCCGTTGATTGCAACTGGAATGGCGGCAATGATGAGAAAGCTTACGGCGAACCATACAAGCCAGCGCCAGTTAAATTCAAGTAGAAAAGCCAGCACCAGCACAGCGGGGGATGTTTTCAAGTGGACGGCGAGAGCCAGAGTCAAGGAGGAGACAAACGTATTTTTTGGATATGCCAGAATGCTGAGGAATATTAAATCCATCACCAGGAGATTGACCTGCACGAATCCCAGGGTCCGCTGGATCGGGGCGTTGATCAAGATAAACGGGACCGCAACGCTCACTGCAAAATAATTTGAAAACTCATATCTTTCAAGAACACGGATCAGCAACAGATAGAACACTCCAAGCGCGAACATGTTGACGCTCCACAGGATTGCTAAAATGCCCTGATCTCCGAGCGGGACGATAAATTGCAACAGGGTTGCCCAGAGAGGTAGATATAAATAGGTATCTGGTAATGTTTGTTTGTTTAGTAAGGCAGTTGCCGCTTCGATATAGTAGGCGTAATCTCCATAGCGGAATCTTTCGCGCAGGATATTGAGATAAATGAACATGACAAGAAAGAAACCCGCAACCATGAACACATTACCCGCATTTATTTTTCCATCGACGAGCAGATAAAGTAGTGCGCCCAGCAGCAACCAGGTCAGGGTTGTCGCAGCCAGGGTGATTACCAGATTGGATAAAGGCCATTGCTGGATGAAAAGATTTAGGCCCTCTGTGCCGTTTCGGAGATAGATGGCTACAAGACTGGCGATGGCCAGCAGTGTGAGGCCAACCCATGTTTTGAGTGCGGTTTGCAGGGTATGTTTCATTTATCTGATCCAGACGAGGTTATCGGTGATAAGTTTAACGCAATTTGAAATAATGCATACAGGAAAACATCCAAGCGGAATCCGTGTATTTACCTGTATTTTCGTACGATTCACGCTACTTCATCAACTGCTCAACCCGCGATTCGCCTATCGAGTAATATTTCGCATCCTTGTGATGCACAATGATCGCAGCAGTGGATTGCTCGGGGATGAGTTGCCCCGAAGTGGAGAGACTCATCCCAAGTTCTGTTTCCACGGCAGGTAATAATTTGAACACTTTGAAGTGATCTTCCAGGTCAGGGATGGCGGGATAACCCCACGAGTAACGTTTGCCCTGTTCTTCCGCGAGACCTAATTCACGGCGGATATGCTCATGCAGGTAATTGGCTGTAGCCTCCGCAGTTTGCACTGCGAGTCCGTGGGCGAAGTAGGCTTCGGTGTAATCGTTGGCGGCCTGCATTTTTTCAAAACGCTCAGTGGCTTCGAGTCCAACTGTTACAACTTGAAAAGC
>CAZEGE010000015.1:0-3139 GCA_964511765.1 uncultured Anaerolinea sp. | reverse complement strand
GCATTTTTTCAAAACGCTCAGTGGCTTCGAGTCCAACTGTTACAACTTGAAAAGCAATCACGTCCATTTGACCTGATTCAACGGAGGCGTAGTAATCTGAAAGCGCGAGATGGTCATCATAAGGCTGGCGTGGAAAATTGAAACGCGCGATCTCTTCCCTCACCCCTGCCCCCTCTCCCTCAGGGAGAGGGGAATAGATGATAAGGTCATCGCCATCTGCTTGACAGGCAAAATAGCCGTATACAGCCTGGGGTTTGAGCCAACCGTCTTTGAGCGCTTCTTTGGTCATCTTTTGCAGGCGGGCGTCGAATTCTTTTTTCATCTTCTCCCATTCTATACCATGAGTATTTTTTGCACCCCATGAAAGGCGATACAGTTCATTGATATTGAGGTGCTTGAGCACCATTTCGAGCGGCATATCCTTGACGACGCGTTGACCCAGTTTTTGCGGCAATGGGATCGGCGCAGGGACGATATTCGAACGCGTACCTTCTGTCTTGCGATGTTCGGGGGTCTGCGAGGCGCGACCCATTTCCATATCGGCGTCTTTGTGCATTTGTTCGAGCAGGGCAGGTTTGCGATTTGAGTCGATCAACTGGTCCATCGTCTCAAGGCCTTCGAATGCGTCCTTGCAATAGAAGACGCCAGGGTCGTAGGTATTCCCATCTTCTGCAAATAAGATACGGCGGCCAAAACGGCGATTGATGGCCGCGCCACCAACCAGCACGGGGATTTTATTTCCGCGGCGATGGAGTTCGTTGATGATGAGCGGCATTTGCTTGGAAGTGGAAACCAATAATGCAGATAAGCCAATCGCGGTGGCATTGGCTTCAACGGCTTTGGTGATGATCGTCTCCGCTGGCACTTGCTTGCCGAGGTCGATCACGGTGTAGCCGTTGTTGGCGAGAATGGTCTTGACGAGATTCTTGCCGATGTCATGCACATCGCCATAGACGGTGGCGATCACAACTGTGCCTTTGGTGACACCTTCAACTTTCTCAAGATAATTCTCAAGGTGGTTGACGGTCTTCTTCATAACTTCAGCGGACTGTAACACGAAAGGCAGAATCAATTCGCCCGCGCCAAATTTGTCGCCGACTTCTTTCATGGCGGGGAGCAGGGTGTTATTGAGGGTGTAGACGGCGGCTTCATGTTTCGTCGGGAAATCGCCGCGATTGATGATCGTGTCAATATCCGCTTCGACGCCTTCCTTATGACGATGAACGATGCACCAATTTAATCTTTGTTCGGGCGTCATGTCTTTGGTGGGGTCAATCGCGGCGTCTTCAGCCGATTGCGGGGTGACATTATCGTAGTATTCGATATAACGCTGCAAGGCATCGGTGCGGCGGTTGAAGAGCAGGTCTTCCGCCATTTCTTTTTCTTCGGTGTTAATGTCTGCATACGGGGTGACATGCGACGGGTTGATGATGGCCATGTCCATGCCGGCCTTGACGCAGTGGTAGAGCATGATCGAATTGAGCACGGGTCGTGCGTGCTGCGCGAGTCCAAACGATAAATTGCTTACGCCGAGCGAAGCCATGACGCCAGGCAGGTTTTGTTTGATGAGGCGAATGCCTTCAATAGTTTCAATCGCCGAGTTGACGAATTCTTCGTCACCTGTTGCTAAAGTGAAAGTCAATGCGTCGTAGACCAAATCTTCGGGCTTGAGTCCGTGGTCGTTGACGGCAATGTCGTAGATGCGTTTGGCGACTTCGAGTTTTTTCTCGCGGGTCTTCGCCATGCCGTTTTCGTCAATCGTCAGAACGATGACGGCGGCATTATGTTCTTTTGCAAGTTTGAAAATTTTATCGGCCTTGGCGCGGCCTGATTCGAGATTCGTCGAGTTGATCAAACAACGCCCAGGCGCGGTCTTGAGCGCGACTTCAAGTACATCAAGTTCAGTCGTGTCAATTACGAGCGGAACATCCACGCCCATTTCGAGTTTCTTGACCACCTTGCGCATGAGTTCAACTTCGTCAGGGCGTTCAGTGACTGCACAGCAAATGTCAATGGCGTGCGCGCCGAATGTGACCTGTTCGCGCGCGATCTCCAAAATGCCATCGTAATCTTCTTCGAGCAGCAACCGCTTGAATTTACGTGAGCCTTGCGCGTTACACCTCTCGCCGAGCAGGGTTGGCGGAGGATCCTGTCGCATGGAAATGGCCGACATGGCGGAAGCAAGCTGAGGCGTGGAGCGAAGCGGGCGTGATCCGTGTTGCGTGTTGCCTAATTTTTCCACCAAGAGTCGCAGGTGTTCGGGAGTCGTTCCACAACATCCGCCCACTACTGAAATGTTGTATTTGGTCACAAACTCGTACATGTCATTCGCGAATGGTTCAGGCTCGAGCGGATAGACGGCTTGACCATCCACATTGAGCGGCAGTCCCGCGTTGGGGATGCACGAAACGGGCAGCGTGGAATTTTCGCCGAGGATGCGGATCGGCTCGCGCATGTGCTCGGGTCCGGTGGAACAGTTGAGGCCGATGACGTCGATGCCTATGCCTTCGAGGATGGCGAGCGCAGCGTTGATGTCGGTGCCGAGCAGCATGCGGCCTGTCGTGTCCAGCGTGACCTGGGCCTGGATCGGCAAATAGATTCGAGTCTCATCGAAGGCTTTGTGCAAACCTGTGATGGCGGCTTTGACTTCGAGGATGTCTTGCGAGGTTTCGATGAGCAGCAAGTCAACCCCGCCGCGGATCAAACCGACGGCTTGCTCGCGGAAGGCATCGGCGAGTTCGTCGAATGTGACATTGGACAGGTCGGGGTCGTTGGCGGAGGGGAGTTTGCCTGAGGGTCCGATGGAGCCAGCGACGAAACGAGGCTGCCCCTCATCCCCAGCCCTTCTCCCGAGGGGAGAAGGGAACGAGTCTCCCTCTCCCTGTGGGAGAGGGGTTAGGGGTGAGGGAGCGTGCGAATATTCGTCTGCCAAATGACGCGCGAGTCGAGCCGCGGTTTCGTTGATCTCGATGACTCGGTCTTGCAAACCGTATTCTTTCATGGTGATGCGGTTGGAGCGGAAGGTGTCCGTTTCGAGCACATCCACGCCGACTTCGAGGAACGAGCGGTGGACTTTCTCCACGGCTTCGGGATACGAGATGACGAGATAATCGTTACATCCGTTGTATCCCTCGCCGCC
>CAZEGE010000014.1:17406-41652 GCA_964511765.1 uncultured Anaerolinea sp. | reverse complement strand
ACGGGTCTTTCCACTTGGGCATGGCTGGGAGGTAAACGGTAATCAAAACCAAATGCCCAGCGCGATTCCTTCCGCATACAACATGAACGGGTCTTTCACCTACAAAGCCAAGTATCAGGCAACTCTCACCGCGCACATCTTCTGGATACGACTCGCTGATTTCACAATCCAAAAGCGCCGTTTCCAATTCGGCGATGGTCAATCCATCCGCAAGACGCTCGTCATCCGCATGCAAAGATATTTGGTAAGATTGGCTTCATCTATCTCAGTGCGAATGAAACCATGCTCGAATGGCATGAAACGATTATACAGCAGGAATGGAAACACGGAGCGGCAGGTCTGACAGGTTTTATCGTGGCGCGAGTCCATTGGAGTGATTGCGTGGTCAATGGCGCGAATTGAGAATGGATTCCTGAAAAACTGTCAGGTCTTTAGATGGTATACTCCGCATAACGAAGTTTAAACAGGAAACATCAAAGCGGACTATTTATGCCCACTGTCAAAGGAATCCCTGGCCCGTATCGGTTTTACTTCTACAGTTTTGATTGCACTGAGCCGATTCACGTTCATGTGCAACGCGAGAGAATGATCTGTAAATTCTGGCTTGACCCGACAACTCTCAGTCAAAATAATGGTTATTCGCCTTCGGAATTGAACCGAATCCGTTCCCTACTTGATACTCACCACGACAAGATCGTTGAGGCCTGGCATGAACACTGTGGTTAAACTTGATACAAGAATCAAAAATATTGAAGTCACAGACGACTCGATCATCGCCCATTTAATGGACGGGCGCACGATTAGCGTGCCGTTGGTCTGGTCATGGCGATTGACTGAAGCAACACCCAAGCAGAGGAACAATTTTGAGATCATTGGGGATGGTCATGGAGTCCACTGGCCTGATATTGACGAGGATATTAGCGCTGACGGGATGATGTATGGAACGCCTGCACCAAGACCAAAACAACACGCCACTGCTTCTACATAACGAATCAAAAAAGCGGCTGAGATACTAGCCGCGTTTTTGATTCCAAATTCCTTCCCTTGATTCTTCCCCGCCACATCGTCCCGACGCCTTTTCGGGAGAAACGCATTCAACGATCGGTCCCTGTCCTTTCCCTGTACGGAGCATCCCTCCATTTTCGCAAATTAAAGTTGGGTTTAGAGATTAAGTCCACGGGCGGGGATGGGGGAGACTGATTGACAGGTTTTATCGTGGCGCATCCATCGGGTTGATTGCGTGAATCAAGACGTGAAAAGAGGCGGAACAGAAGTTTTGAGTATACTGTAAGGATAGGCAGGTTATATGACGGATAATTCTAATATCACCCTCTGTAAAACACTTACAACACTTACCCAATGGACAAACGATACAATTGCCAAAGGCTATCTAACAGGGCTGGGTATTCTTGAAGAAACGATAACTGACTATACATTAAACGAAATTGCAAGTTTACACTCTCAAAATGTCTTGACTAAGAAATTCAGCAAGAAGCAAGAGGGCAATGAAAGCGGAGCGGATTGGCTTTGGTGTATTGGTAATCCAGGTGAGTGGCTCTCAATTTTGGTTCAAGCAAAAATAGTTAATCCACGAACAAAGCAATGCCACTATCTTGACTATGGAACTCGTCACGGAAAGCAAAGTCAGCTCCTTTTACGCTATGCGCGAAAACACAAATTATTACCTTTGTATTGCATTTATAGTTTCATAGACGAGACAATGTTACCTGAAGCAATGCAACTAGACGGCTTGTCGCACCTAAAACCAACAGACTGGGCATGCTCTCTTGTTATTCCAAAATATGTTCAATTATTAGTTAGACAAAACAAAAAGTTCCAATCCGATTTATTGAAGTTCAGTATCCCCTGGATGGTCCCTTTTTGTAACGATAAAAACGAAACTAAAACAAACTTAGCCTACATTATTTCCCATTCTCTCCAACAAATGCATAGCGAATTAAAAAATCAAGATGAAATTGGCGATATGAACCTCGTAAAGCTCGAAGCAAATGCTATAGTGCCCAAACAAAAAAAGCAAATCCGAGTGCAATGGGCAAGTGTAGATCCAACAAAACTTCTTACAACGAGCATTCCTAGAATTGCTATTCGACTGCTTACCTCTCGAGTCAATCCAATCGATTCTCCAATTAGTACGATAAGTATTATTTCAAACACTTCGATTGATGAGGTAATGGAAATAGAAAAAGCTTTGCCTCCAGCCAACAAGGATTTGCCCATATTCAAAGGCAGAAAAAAAAGAGAGAATGATTTTTGGAGATAATAGTAGAAGCCACTAAGTATTTGGTACACTTATAATTTCTTCTGCATCTTCTTCCCCGCCAGAAACGCGTTCAACAGCAGGACATCTCTCCCCGCCCTCTACCCTACGGGCACAATGTCCAAAAGGAGAGGGAGCTTGTAGTGTGATGAGGCTGTTGTTTCGCAAAAAATAATCGCTTAGCACGCCACGAATACAATTTTCGCAAGTTAAAGTTGGGTTTAGGGATAAAGTCCATGGGTGGGTATGGGGGGCTGACTGAGATGTTTTATCGTGGCACAAATCTGTCAGGTCAATTACAGGACCTCGTCACAGATTGGATATGAATTCGCGGATAGGTTTCCGCAAGAGTAAACCCATCAAGTCATTAATGGGAACTTCATACAAAGATAGAAAATCCTTCGATTAAACACAATACGCCCTTTTATTGAAAGGCGTATTGTGAATTAGTCTGAATTGTATTTATGGCGTGACTGTGATCGATCCTTTCATACTGGCGTGGATGCCGCAATGATAAGAGAATATCCCGGCGTTTTGGAAGGTGAAGGAGAACGTATCGCCCGGATTTAACGTGCCGCTTATAAACGAGCCATCGTCAGCGACAACCTTATGCGGAGTGCTGTCCTCATTAGTCCAGGTCACAGTTGTTCCGGCTTTAATTATTGCAGCAGGGGAAAAGGCAAAGCCCGCGATCTGCACTTCGATAACTCCGCCCGTCGGCGCGCTGGTGGGCTCCATGGCCGGCTCACTGGTTGGTGGTTCATTGGTTGGCATGGCGGTAGCCTGAGACGAAGCGCCGTTAGACTTTCCATTAGAATATGGGGATGAAGCAGACACACCGCAGGCGGAAATCGCCAGGGAAAGGACAGTAACCACAACCATCAAAACATGGGTTTTCAACATATAAATTTTCATTCCAGCTCCTTTATATTTTTAAAATGGGCTCAACCTCGTGCAGAATACCATTTGAACATTAGATATGTATTAACAAAATCAGTTATTGCGTTCGTGAACAGCGCGCATATCTCCCCTTCCGAGCGGTTGAAGCTCACATAAGATCAGATCGCCATGGATAATTCAGCGCCATCCGTCTTTTCATCGGTGCAAATTTGGCCCCAGTTTTGAAGTGCGCCCGATAAAATGCGCCTCAGTAAATTCACAGACCTCATTGATTTGTAAGCCGAAGGGAATTCAAGTGCTGGAGATATATCAATGCGGTTAGAATCAATTTCCAGATAAGGAGCACCTCATGGCAAAACTCATCCCCGCCGCTGAACGCCTCATCCGCGCCCGACAATTGATCCAAACAGCCCGCGATCTACCCGTCCCTGAAGGAATGGGCAAACGGGACTTCTCCTATATTGCCGCCGTCAAGGATCTCCTGCGGCAGGCAAAGGATATGATCAAATTTATTTCCATGACCCCAACCGCAACAGCCGAAATGAAAGAGGAAGTGAAAAAGATATACGCCGAAATCGAACAAGCCGATGAAGAAATACTGAGATAAGAAAAATTTCCTTTAGCATGGAATCAAAAAGCGGACGAGGGTATCGTCCGCTTTTTGATAATTTCCCAGTCTATGATGATGGAGTGGATGGTGTTTCTGTCGGCGCTGCAGGGGGCGTGCTGGTTGTTGCTGCCGTCCCGACGACGATCACAAGATAAACTTCATCGCCGAAGAACTGTCCCGCCGCCGTGGACATGCGCCAGTTTCCGCGTATTGTACCGGCGGTACTCGGGGCGCTCATATTTACAGAGACATCGATGTCTGTATTTGCAGGCACGCTTTTCGGCAGGCTGTAGGTTGCGCCGCTCATGGCGTCCCCGCCGGTAAACGCAAACTTGAAGCCTGCGTCCCATGCACAGGTGCCGCTATTTCTTATTTTCCATGTCTTTGTAAAAGTCTCGCCCGCCTTCATGGTCGTATTGTCCGGGATGCTGACATCATTGACATAGGACATGCTGTAACAGCCTGCCGTTGGGATTACTGCCACAAGGCTTGTCCCAAATGGCGTCACATTCGCAAGGGTGGCAATCACCAGCGGGGTGACCGTGCTGGTCGGCGTGGGGGTATCTGTCGGCGCGGCGAGAGCGGTCTGAGTCAACCCGCTTGAGAAAGTCGCCACGGCCATGGTTTGAATCTCCTGCGGAGCCATCGTCGGTGTCAATTCGGCCTCACCGCCGCCACATGCATTTATCCCCATGCCAAGAATTATCGTGGCTATTATTAAGCTGGTAGTTTTGTTTTTCATTTGAATTCATCTCTTCCTGAAAATATGCATAGGTTGGTAATAAACAAGGTTGTTATTCTACCAGCCTTCTCATTTTCAAAACCTGCGATATCCATACTATTACCCTACTCAATAAAGAGCCATATTACACCTGCATCCTTTTCGGGAAGGAAGACATGATGCGGCAGCCACCAAATGGATGTAAAATAGAGGTGGAGCAAGAGATATTAAAATCCCCATCTAAAGTCGAAAGGAGTACTTCCCCATGAATAATAATAGAATTCGCGAACTCCTTCAACAATTGCAGGATGAGTTGGATCGCAGCGGGCCTTTGGATGAAAAAGGGCGCGGCCTGCTCGATCACCTGATTGCAGATATTGAAAACCTGCTGGATGGTTCCGGGGCACAGGCCGACGAACCTGTCCTGCAGCGCCTGCGTGAATCGATGGACCATTTCAAGCTTGAACACCCGAATTTGACCATGGCGCTTTCGGATATGATGGCAATTCTGAGCAATGCAGGGATTTAGTCAAACAGATTATGGGAGTATAAAAAATACTCACCTTGATTAAAGTATCAAGGTGAGTTCTTTATTTTTTCCTGGCTTTTGGGAATCTGGCGGGTCCGCCGCAGGTTCAAGAGGACGCTTAAACCTTCGCCTGAACAGTAAAAGATATCCTGGCACCCGTGCCAGCGACGCTGTCAATCTCAAAATTCCCATTCAGCATTTCCGCCCGCTCACGAATGAGCTTCAGACCCAGATTGGTGGACTCCTGTAATGTCTCAGGGTCAAAACCCTTGCCATTATCATCCACACTGACCCTGATCAGATCGGTTCCAATATCCATTTGAATTTTGATTAATGTAGCCTGGCTGTGACGGAATGCATTTCCAAGCAGTTCCTGCACCGCGCGAAAGATCATCACTTCCAAATAAGGCTCTAGGCGGCGTTCAGTGCCAGTTACTGTCAAACTTACCTCCAGCCCTGTTTGTTCCTTGAATGCGTCAGTGTATTTTCGGAGTGTGGGGGTCAAGCCAAGGTCATCCAGCATCATCGGGCGCAACTCAAAAATGAAATTACGCACCTTTTGAAAAGCGCTCATGGCGGAGGTCTTTAGATTCCCCAATTCCTCCTTCGCTTGTGCCGGATCGATATCCAAAAGGCGCATCGCGATTTCGGTCTGCAAAATAAAATTGGAAAGAGCCTGGGCGGGGCCATCGTGCATCTGGCGGGACAAGCGCTGGCGCTCCGCCTCCTGCGCATTGACGATCATCTCGATCCCAGTCATCTTGCTTTTGGCGCTTCCAGCAGTGGTGGTCGAAGCCGCAGTTTCACCCGCTCCAGAGACTATTTTTTCCAGAACGACCACATATTTTTCAAGATGCGTTTTATCATTCTGAAGTTTCTCCAATTGCCCACCCATCACAAATAGCCGCTGTTGAACATCCAGAGCGGAATCATAGGTCATTTTAAGTTCTTCAACTGCAGCCCCTTGTTTTTGGATCTGCTGAAGATGCGAGGAAATTGCCGCATTCCGCTGCTTGATCTTGGATAGTTCGCCCTGGCTTTGTTCGATCATCAAGGTCACCTCACGCAGTGCACGTTGGGTTTCCTTTAACTCGCCCTGGTAATCCATAACATCTGGTTCGCTCATTACATCACTCCTAGGGAAGGATCGGTGTCCTTTAGTGTTACCCAGCCACGCTTCAAGGCATATACAACCGCCTGGGTACGATCCTCCACGCCGAATTTCCGCAAAACGGCAGTGATATGATTCTTAACGGTTTGATGGCTGATGCCCAACTTGCTGGCGATCTCTTTATTGCTCAGGCCGCGCACCACGCAGGCCAGTACTTCCATTTCACGGTCTGACAGGGGATGAAAGGGAGTGCCGGGTTCGCTGTAAGAGCGGCGCGCCCCTTCCATTCCATCTTCCACCCAAAGTTCCAACTCGCGGCGGGTGAATACATGATTGGCATAAACAAACTTCCCTTCCGAAACCTCACGAATCATACTGGAAAGTTTTTGCGCGTCTATATCCTTGGAACAGTACCCATGGGCGCCGGCCAGCGCGGCATGCATGGCTTGCTCCACATCATCATAGCCAGTCATAAGTATGATGCGGGTGTCCAATCCATCCTGTGATACCTGGTGGGTGATCTGCTGGCCGTTCATACCGGGCAGGTTGACATCCAGAACCACAATCATCGGTTTTTGGGAGCGAATCAACTCCAGGGCCTCCTCCCCGCTTGCAGCCTGGGCAATAATACGCATATCCGATTCCAACGACAAAGCATCCACGACTCCCTGACGGAACAATGGATGATCGTCAACGATCAACAAAGTTATCTGGTTCATCCCAAGCCCATACTCTCTTTAAGAATAGTAGTTTATTGAACAATTTTATTTTAACCCATTAAGGGTATTTCCACAGATAGACCACCATGTTTTGCCGCCCATATCTTTGAGTAATTTCACTATTCGTTGAAAAGACCTGCTGCATCCCTGCGGACAAAAGAGGATATGACTCGGGAAAGGCAATCAGATAATCTGCCCCTTTTGCATTTAAGTAGGCAGCAAGCTGCGGCTCGTCGCGTATGAAAGGAATAACCTGCGGCGAGATCAGCCCTGCAAGATCGATCAATTCGTGCTTATCGAAATATCCCAAGGCGCCAATATCATGCGCGGCGATGGTCGCTCCAGCCGGCAGGTTTTCAGCAACCCATTTGGCTGTGACCACCATTTCACTTTCGATGACTGCCACATCCTGTGCATAGGATTTCGCTCCAAGAAATATGTATCCCATTGTGAGCATGCCAAGACTGCCCCGCCACAGGGTTTGCGCCACCCAATGATGGCGGGCAAACATTTTGCCGCTGTCAAACTCAGCAAAGGCCAGCAGGCCAAAGAGGAGGAATAGCGGCATGGCCGGCATAAGATACCGTCCGTGTTGATAAACCGGCAGGCGGGAAATATAAAGCCAGATGTATCCTGCGCACCAAATCAACGCAGTAAGACTGCCCCACTTGCGGCTTCGGATTGACTTTACCGACCAGGCAATAACGCCCGGGATCAAGACAAGGCCTGGCCCCACCAGCAATTGCAAAAACATCTGTCCAAGACGGTGGGCCATGGGCAGCATTTGCCAGGCGGCGTACTCGGCTTGTTTGGCATAAAAAGTATTTGGCATGGGAGCGCCGCCTATCGCGAGATTAAATAACAAGTACAAACCAAAAAGCGCGCCAAAACCGATGGAATAACGCAACATCGCGGTCATGCGCGAGCGCGTATCCTGCTCGATAAAAATGATCGTCATCAGTACGGGACCGATCAGGGTCAAACCGTCGGGGCGGACCCAGACTGATAGACCGGTCAACAAACCCAGCACCAGGTAACGAGGCGAGTTTGTCATCAACAAGACCAGGACGATTGTGAGGATCAGCCCATGCAGCATAGTCTCCATGCCGGACATCCCAGCCCACACAAAATGCCATTCCAAGGCCATGAAAATCCCAACCCAGGGGAAACGAGGGCGATAAGAATCCACAAGTTTGCGGACTGCCCATTCACATAAAGCCGCAAGGGCAAACAAAGTTAAGATACCGAGGAAATAGGTCCAGACATAAGGTGAAAGTTTTAGCAAAAAACCGATTGCAAGCAATGCCGACCATAATGGCGAGGTGGAACCTGCAGATGAAAGGCCGGGCCGAAACGCCCACTCGCCGTTCCATGCCAGGCTGCGCGCGTAGGTTTGATGGATCCATGAATCATCAAGGGGGAAACCAATCCCATACGTGAAGCGGCTGGCAAGCAAATAGATCATCGCGATCAAAAGCACGACCAGCGCAAGGATCAAAAAGTGGCGCTGCGTAATTTCATTTGTCGATCTTGAAGATGTACGTGCCATTGACCTCGCCTAAAAATTTAAAATCAGAATGGGCCTGCGGGTTTTCCATTAAACCCTTGATCTGCGAAAGCGCCGCCTGCGGTTCAAGCACCAGATAATCTGCGTCAAATTGGTTGGCAACCGCCAGGATGGCATCCGCACTGCCGTACGGAATTGACACTGCAGAACGATTCGTTTCGAGATAATATCCCGGCGCATTGCGAACAATCACAACATCATCGGGTTCAATCCCGTTCCTGAGCAGGAAGTGCTCCACAACAGGATAATTCGACTCGCCCTCGCCCCACCCCAAACTGAACAAACGAAGGTTGACGACATAGGCCGTCAGGATGATGGCAACCATGACCAGTGCGCTTCGGAAAATAACCCGGGTCTGGTCGTTGCCCCAGTTGCGTTTTCTCAGGGACAGCAGGATCTCATCAAGACCTAAAGGCGCGAGAGTCCACCACATGGGTTGAAGCGCTGCGCCGGCGTGGAAGAAGGCGCCGCGTGCACCCGCAAATGGAAAGATAAATGTCATCACAAAAAACAGGATCAGCCAGGCGGTGACGGCAAGTTTTACACGCTCATCCTTGCGGTAATAGATGATGCCTGCAATAATAAAGGGGAATAAAATAATGCCACCCTGCGCGGCAAATCCACTTTGCAAATTTACGCCCAGCGCCCACATTCTAGCTGAGATGATCTTGTCCCAGCCAATTGCCAGAAACGATTCCATGTTAAGTTGACCGGGGGGGTAGATAAAGGTCTGGTCGTAATTTTCGAGCCAGAGAGTCCGACTCCCGCCGTGAGCCATTAATGTTCCGAAGGCGTTTAAATTCCGCGCATACCAGGGGGACATGATAAGCAGGTAGCCAAGCAGCGCAATGATCGATTTTCGTAATACGTCATTCGCAAAACGTAATAAACTGTCTCTTGGCGCACGCCATAATGCGAATAGAAAAGTAAGCGCCAGCCAAAGCAGACCATCGCTGCGCGAAAGTGCAAGCAGCCCAGCCAGCAAGCCAAGCATAAACCAGTTTCGTATTCGAGCTGGATCCTTGATGAGTCTTGAGATACAGATGAAGTACATGCCGCCAAGGAGCATGAAAAGGCTGAAATTATCTGTCACGCCCACGAAGGGTGCATGATAAATGGAAAATATCGCCAATAGAGCGGATATGAGTGCAAGATTGCGTTTTTGGGAAAATGAATAGGCGAAGGCCGCAGTGACAGGCACAACCAAGGCTGCAATCATGATGAAAGGCAATCGCGCCGAGGCGTATGTCGCCTGGCCGGTCAACCACATCCCCAGAGCTGCGGCCATGGAAGCGAGGGGCATCCAGTATGTGTGCGACGGATGCGGCAGGGAGGTAGCGCCATCCAGATAATTCCACAAGTAGGGTTCGGTAAAACCATGGCCTTTTACAAGTTGAATTCCACCTGCGAAATAATAATCCGAGTCAAGATATCCGGGTGCGGGTTGAAATTGCGCGATGCAAAGGGGCAGGATCAAACCGGCTATAAATAGAAGGATATAAACACGAAATGACATTCAATAAGCCTACTTGCGGGATAGCGTGTCGCTCCAGACGCGCGGCCGGCGAATGGCCCACCAGCGAATCCAGTATAAGCCAATGATGGTGAAAAGAGGCAAAAAGAGGAACAGGAGCTCCCGTGCCAGCCCATCCAGGCGAGGCGGGGCAAGGAAATATACAGCCCAGGGAATCGAAAAAACAGCCAGCAGGAAGAGGGTCGCCAGGCCGTTTCCAAAGCGCTGCCAACGGTCATTAACTATGGCAAAGATGAGCGCCAGCGGAATCACAAGTACGGCCAGATGTTCCAGTTCGGTGCGAAAGCCAAGCAAAGGCGAGGCCGCAAGCGAGAGACAGCAGGCCCAATAAAATCTTCTAAAATCTGCACCGTGGGCTGTGCTCCATTCATAGCCGAGGGCAATCACGAGGACGCCGATAAAAATCCAGGCGAATATACCGTTTTGAGACGGAAAAATATGGGCAAAGGCAGACTGTGTTGTCAAGCCAAAATCTGTTTTCAGATTGTTCATGCCAGCCCGCAGATAGGGAATGATCCAATTTGGATACCAGAGAAAGGAGGCGGCCAGTAAGATGAAGGAGAGCATCCCAAAACCTGCCAATACCCTCCCACGTCCTTCACTATAAACACGCCATGCGACCAAAATCAAAAACGGCGCCCCAACTTCCCAATAATATAACGAGACCGCCATCAATGCGCCCGCAAATTCATCCTGTTCAGACCGCAGCGCAAGTAATATGCCCGCATAAACCAAGCCAAGCAATAAGACAGGGCTGGCCTCAAGAATGGCTTGAAAAGCATAGAAATTGAAGATGCAAAACAGAAAAAATAAGACCAAAAAATAACGCGGCACCTCCCAATCCGTAAGACGCAGGCTGGACCAGGCAAGTGCAAACAATGCCAGCTCGAGGATCAAGGTAAATATTGCCCGGGCAAGCTGCGGGTCGGAAAGAAGCGAAAAAGGGAAATAAAGCAGAAGAATATGAAAAGGCGTAACCAGAATGTAAGGCTTGTTACCGGCCTTCGCTGAATCCCCATAAACCAATTCCTGAACACGCGCGGGCACTTCCCCGCTATATGGATCGATTTTTTCGAAAAGGAAGGAACGACTCCCGACCCAGTGAACATAGAAATCGCCGCCGCCGGTGAGCGTAAGATTCGCGTACACAAGGGCGGCTGAAATGATCAGAAATACGATCACAACCAAGGCAATGAATTGATAGTCGCGAGCGGTGAGGGATTTGGAAGGAGGTTGAAATGTCATAAGTTCCCGCCCCGTCCCGCCTCTCCGCGAGAGGGCAGAACAAAACGAAAGATGGGGCGGGTGGGCGAATTGCGCGCCACTTCTTTAAAACCGGCTTTGATATACGCCGAGGCAGTGCCTGTAAATATAAAGGGAGCAGGTTGATCTTTCTTTGAATCCACCGGGTAACCTTCTACGATCCTGCCATTGCAATCCCGTACATGTTCGATTGCGGCCTTCAACAATTCAACTGCAATGCCTTTGCGGCGATGTTTCTTTTCAACAAACAAGCAAGTGATGGACCATACTTCCTGATCGTCGATTGGTTTTAGCACACGCGAATGAGCAAGCTTGGGATAAGCGCCCCGCGGCTCGACCGCGATCCAGCCAACGGGATATCCCTCGGAATATGCCAGCAGGCCGGGTACTATTTTCGAGTCAACGATGGACTTTTGCATCTGACGCGCCATGTCACCGGTGTTCCCGCTGAAATCCTTCCCGCGCAGCTTCCAGAACATGCACCAGCAGCCTCCGCAAGCTCCGTTTTCGCCGAACAACAGTTCAAAATCACGCCAGAGTTTTTGGGTGAGGGGATGGAAAGACAGGCTTAACTCTTCGATCAAATTTACTCCCGCGGTCATGAATTTTATCTGCCCTCCACCAAGTGCTCATGATCCAGTTTATCCGACGACCATTCTTTGAATTGCGACATCAAGACCGCAATGAAGATCAACACACAACCAAATATCTGAATGGCAACCAGCGTTTCGCTCAATATCAGCCAGCCGGCCAAAACAGCAAAAACTGATTCGAGACTCAGGATCAATGCCGCGTCCGCTGGAGGGGTATGACGCTGGGCCCAGACTTGTAGGGTGTAGCACATGCCAAGCGAGAAAAACGCAGTGTATGCAATGGAAAACATCAACGGCCCGCTAAAGCTCATCAGCGGCTCAACCATAACACCTACGCCTAGATTTAACAACCCGCATATCATCAGTTGACCCGCTGAAAATGACATCGCCTCAAATTTGGAGGCGAACTTGCCCAGGGTGATGACATGAAAGGTCCAGAATAATGCGCCGATCAGTTCAAGCGCGTCTCCCGCATGGACCTCGAACCTGCCGCCCGTTGAAAGGAGGAACGTCCCCACCCCAGCCAGTCCCACCGCCAAAATCGACAGCCAGTGAAGTTTCTCGCGCCAGAAAAAGAACAACACCACGGGAACGAGTACAACGTACAAGGCTGTGATGAAGCCTGCATTGCCTGCGGTTGTGTAAACCAAACCCGCCTGCTGCAGTGCACTCCCTAAAAAGAGGAGGAAACCTGCAATGAACATCCATGTATATTGCGCTCGCGGCATGGATAAAATATGATTCAATTTTACAAACGGTAACACCACCAATGCGGCGAGCAGATAACGCGCTCCATTAAATTGATAGACACTCCCCATCTGCCCCGCAACGCGTTGAGCAACAAAGGCGGAACCCCAAATAATGGAGACGACGAGAAGAGTTAAGTCTGCTTTCAGGCGCATAAAGGCGAATACTCCAAGGTAAAGGGGTCAGGTGCGACGGTTGTAATCACAAAATAGGCTGCAGCAATTCCGGCCACAGGGTTTTTATTAGACGCAATCATAGCACAGGATATTGGGTGTATAACCTTGACGGGGAGTGTCCAAATTAATGGATATTAATTTAGATGTCGTTGCGAGCCCGCTAGGGCGAAGCAATCTCGACTACAAGAAGGAGATCGCTTTGTCAGGTTTCGCCCTCCTCGAACATCGTCCCTGTAAGGGAATGACGAGTCTGTTTTATTTTTGGTTTTAGGCATTCCCGGAAGGCAAACCTGAAAGCTATGGTAAACTTTTTTAGGGGAGGGTTGAATAGCATCAGTCCTCCGAATATTTTCTTGTGAGGGAAGGTATGTCAGAACCAATCACGATTGGCATGGCCCGTATGCATGCAGAATTTGGGGAACGCCGCGACTTTTTACCTCCCTTTGTAGCGAGGCTCATCCGCCGCGGCGCGAAAGTCATTTTGGAACATGGTTACGGATCAGGCATGGGGTTTACGGAAGAAGATTATAGAATCGCCGCGCCAGACGTCCAATTTGCGGCGCATGCAGAAATCTACCGGCAGGCCTGCGTCCTGGTCCTGCGTTGTCCCATTGAGAGTGAACTAAAGCTTTTAAATAAAGGTGCAACATTGATCTCCATGTTGCACTTCCCCACGCGCCCACAACGCGTTGACCTCCTGCGCTCGCTCGGTGTTGAGGGGATCTCGCTCGACTCACTGAAGGACGACAACGGACGCCGGCTCGTGGAAAACCTGAAGTCCGTTGCCTGGAACGGGTTGGAAGTCGGCTTCCAGGTTCTCAGACGCACTTATCCTGCTCCGGGCATGGAAGGAATAAATCGCAATCCAATTCAAGCAACCGTATTGGGAGTGGGCGCGGTTGGCGTTCATGCCGTGCAAGCCGCCAGCCGCTATGGCGACCTGCAGCTTTGGCAGCTTCTGGCAAACCACGGCATCCCGGGTGTGCAGGTCACCGCTGTGGATTATGACGTCGTCCGCAATGAAAAGACGATGCGCGAGATTCTCAGCCGCACCGATATATTGGTGGATGCAACTCAACGACCCAATCCCAGCAAAGTTGTCGTGCCAAACGAGTGGATTGGTCTCATGCCCGAACATGCGGTTCTTGTCGACCTGTCAGTTGACCCGTACAACTTTGACATCGATCCGCCCGAGGTAAAAGGCATCGAAGGCATCCCGCAGGGCAACCTGGATCAATTCGTATTTGCGCCCAATGATCCGTCTTATGAGCGCCTGCCCAACCGAGTATCCACAAAAAATAGACGGCATGCCGTCTCGTGTTATTCGTGGCCCGGCATCCATCCGCGGGAATGCATGGAGCTCTACGGCAATCAACTGCGCCCGATCATGCGCATGCTGATCGAAAAAGGCGGCGTGAATAACATAAAGTCAAAAGGGTTTTATTTCGAGCGCGCAATCGCGCGAGCCATGCTCTCGCACTGGAAAGGCTCCGAACAATCGGGGTTCATGAAACCAACGGAAACAAGAATAGAAAAGAGGAACGAAGAATGATTCTTCCTAAAACCATTGGATTCCCCCGCATGAGGCAGGAATCCGGCGAGAAACGTGTCTTCCTGCCGGAGTTTATCCAATTCATTGCAAGTCTGGGTGTGAAAGTTTATATTGAAGAGGGCTATGGCTCACGTTCGGGCTATACCTTTGCCGATTATAAACGGGCCAACCCATTTGTGTTCATGTGTAACCGCGAACAGGCTTTTCAAGAAGATGTCGTCTTGCTCCTGCGTTCGCCAAAAAAAGATGAATTTAAACTGGTAAAACGCGGCACCACGCTGATCTCCATGCTGCACTATGCGACCAGACCCAAAAGGATCGAACGCTTGAAGGATCTGGGCATCCATTCGATATCCCTTGACTCCATTGTCAACGACAACAATCTGCGCATGGTTGAAAACATGACAGCCGTTGCATGGAATGGACTCGAAGCCGCCTTCGACTGGCTCGAAAGGGGTTGGCCCGGACTCGTCCGTCCCAACAAAAAACCGATCAATGTACTGGTGCTCGGCACGGGTATGGTAGGCAAACACGCCATCGAAGCCGCGACAAAGCTTGGCAACATCGAGCGCAATAATGACCACATCGCCTCAAACGGACCCGGAGCGGTTGTGTTTTCAATCGGCAGGAACATCGTCACCAATCCCGCCGCGATGAAGACGCTCATGGAACAGGCCGATATCCTCGTTGATGCAACCCAGCGCCGCGACTCATCCAGGCCTGTTGTGCCAAACAAATGGATCGCATGGCTTCCCAAACACGCCGTTGTCGTCGACCTCGCGGTCGATCCATACACACTCGATGCAGATCCGCCTGTGGTGCGCGGCATCGAAGGAATCCCACAGGGGAATCTGGATCAATACCTCTTCCCTGTCGATGACCCCAAATGGGATAAGTTGATCCCGAATTCGATCCCATCCAAACACCGCCGCACGACAGTGACATGTTATTCATGGCCGGGCGTACACCCCGAAGCCTGCATGGCTCATTATGCGCAGCAACTGGAACCATTCATTGAAGTGTTGTTCGAAAAAGGATATGACGGGTTGTCTTTGGAAGGCACCTACTTTGAACGGGCCCTCTATCGCGCTACATTAAAGGCATGGTTGGATGAAGAGGCAGAGGGTGCTCTCCCTCCTCTATTAGCTTAGCACCCGTTACTTAAGCGTACGGATAAAGGCAACCACCTGCCAAATCTGTTCGTCGGTCAGAACACCTTTCCAGGCAACCATGGAGGTACCTTCTTTGCCGGTGGTTATGCGCCAGAACAAATAGTCATCGCCAGCCTTAACCTGAAGTTCGGCAAGGTTCTTGGGAGCAGGATCAAGTGCCGCACCGGCAGGTCCGTCACCATGGCCCTGTGGACCGTGGCAGGCCTCACAATTCGTCTTGAAAACATCCGCGCCAGTCGTAGCAGCATCCATGCCAAGCGGATTGGTCTGACCGGAAAATTCAGAAGGAACCGGAGCCAGGGTTGCGGAGACATCCGCACCGCCGCCGCTACCACAAGCCGCAAGGATCAGTGCTGTAAAAACTAAAACAACAAACCAGACTTTCTTCATCTATTTGCCTCCAGTTGTAATGTGTATCAATTTGCGCAGGAATTATATCCCCTGGTTTTATTCGTTAGAGTGACTAAAGTTACAAATTAACGGCCAAACCAGCATAACTGAATTCCACCCATCTTTTTTACAACAAGGATTTTCTGCACCTCGGCAGATTAAGCATAAGCCAGTTCATCAAGGGTCGGTATTCCAATCTCTTTCAGAACTTTCACCTGCATGGAACCAATCTCCTCGATCTATGCCGGATTTTTAGCATCCTTCTTTGCTGACTTTTTCGCCTCATGCTGATCCTTGGGCTGATCCTGCCTTCTCGAACTGACCCACCACCCGACAACAACCATCAAAAAGAAGAGGGCCATTCCCGCATATAACAACCATTCAAGATCCGTATTTGGACCTTCGCTGACTTCAGACAATAAACGTAATGCAAGCATATTCGCCTCCAGATATATATTTGGGCTACTTATACGTGAAAAAATCATGCGTGTCAAATCGTACCGTCAAGTGTAGAATTGACCTATTCTTGTCGGGAGCATATTAAATGAAATTTAACATCTGGCAAAAGCTCTTTGTTATCGCATTTGTAATTGCAGCCGTCGTTCGGATCACATCCAAACCGGCCTCTGAACACCTCTACTATGCCAGGGACTTGAATTATCCCCTCGTCATAGCTCACCAGGGCGGAGACGGACTCTGGCCTGGCGATACGCTATTCGCCTACAATAACGCAGTCAAGCTCGGCGTGGATGTATTGGAAATGGATATCCACATCACGAAGGACGGCGAGCTTGTGCTCATGCATGATGAAAGCGTTGATCGCACCACCGATGGTACCGGCGAGATCGAATCCATGACGCTCCCAGAGCTCAAAAAACTGGACGCGGGTTATGACTGGTCTCCAGATGAAGGTAGGAACTTCCCATTCCGTGGACAGGGAGTCACAGTCACTACGTTGGAGGAGGTCTTCCAGGCCTTCCCCAATATGCACATGACCATCGAGATCAAGAAGTCGAAGGCTTCGATGATCAAACCCTTCTGCAGCCTTATCCGTGAATCCAACATGCAGGATAAAATTCTGGTCGCATCCTTCTATGATGAAAAACTGAAGGAGTTTCGCGCAGAATGTCCCGAGGTCGCCACCTCCAGCGCCAAGCACGAAACGACCGTTCTTGTTTTGCTCACAAAATCATTCCTCGGCGGTTTTTATTCGCCAAAGTTTTACTCACTGCAAGTACCCGAAGAATCGGGCGGCATCACAGTCATGACCGAAGCCTTCGTCCGAGCTGCGCATGAGCGGAACCTCGCCGTCGAACCGTGGACGATCAACGACGCCAAAACCATGCGTCTCTTCATCAACTGGGGCGTGGACGGCATCATCACAGACAGACCAGATATTATGATGGATGTTTTAGGAAGATAAATTCATGACATCCTACGAAACCAGCATCAAAAATCTTCGCGAACAAAGAGATAAGAAAACATCCTCCGATCCGTACCACTGGCTTAATCTGGCCGGTTTGTTTTGGCTGGAAGAAGGCGAAAATTCATTGGGAAGTGACGAAAGCAACAAGATTAGCCTGCCCGCTTTTCCGCTTGCCCACTGCGGCACATTCCATTACAAAGACGGACTTGTCACGTTTAAACCCGCCAAAGGCGTACATGTCACCTTTAACGGGGGCGCGCTCGAAACCCGCCCCTTACGGACGGACCGCGATAAGGAAGCGGATTTGATCCATATCGGTTCGCTTACCATGAAGATCATTATCCGCGGAGAAGTTCCCTTGGTGCGCATATGGGATCGGGAATCTTCTGCGGGCAGAAATTTTAGGGGCTTCCATTATTACCCTGTTAAACCTGAATATCGCGTCGCTGCAAAATACATCCGCTACGATCCGCCCAGGTCAATTAAGATAACGGAAGTGATCGGAACAGAAATTGACAGCGCGTTCCTGGGACAGGCGCAATTTAAGTTGAATGGCATGCCTTGCACTCTCGAGGCTGAACAAAACGGCAGCAAATTACTTTTCAATTTCACCGATGGAACGAACAAAGACCACACCTACAGCGGCGGGCGAAAACTCAGTTTGCCAATACCGGCAGGTGATGAAATCGTCCTTGATTTCAACCTGACTGAAAATTGGCCCTGCGCCTATACACCTTTTGCAACCTGCCCCATCTCGCCCAAAGAAAATCGCCTGCCAATCAGAGTTGAGACAGGCGAAAGAAAATATCACGATTAATGTTAGTCTGCGTTTTCAGGGGTTTAGAAGACAAGCAAGGAGCCCAGCGAGGTAAAAATTCGCTGGGCTCCTTGCTTATTCCTTATTACTCTTATTCCATCCAGACGGTTCTATCTTCAAACCCCTGGCGCACATAAGGCTCCGGCCGAATTTCGGGATACCCCACATAAATAAAACTGATAATATGTTGATCCGCGTCAAACCCTAAGAATTCCTTCACCCTTGCATCGCGTGCCCAATCACCTGTTCGCCAAATCGCGCCGAGACCCAGGGCATTTGCAGCCAGCAAAATATTCTGGCAGGCGGCGGAAGCGGCGGAAATATTTTCAGTTTCGATGATCTTTGCATCGGCAGGCTTATCCACGCCAACGGCAATCAGGACGGGAGCGCGGAGCGGCAAGGCCCGGGTTTTGTCCAAACCTTCGGGCGGCGTGGCAGGGTTACGTTCCAGAAATGAAGCGGCCATTACGTCGCCCAATTTTTTTCGGCCATTACCGGTTAACACGACAAATCGCCAGGGTCTCACCTTATGGTGGTTCGGAGCCTGCACACCCGCACTTAATAGTTTTTCGATCATCTCACGCGGCACAGCATCCTGTTTAAATTTACTTACTGTAATTCTTGCATGAATTGCATCAATTATGTTCATTATTTCTCCTTGATCAGGACGCTTGCAGGTAAAATTGTCTTACCATGAAAATATTTTACCCGGAAGAACACCGCAAACATTATCCACCCTTCGAGGTCTTTGACGGCGGCAAGCGCATGCCATATTTCGAAAACCCCGACCGCATGGATAAAATTTTATCCGCCCTCAAAAAAACCGATTGGGCCGACGTCAGCGCGCCAAAAGATTTCGGACTTGAACCGATGCTCGCGGTACATGACAAGGGTTACCTCGACTTCCTCGCCTCGGCCTGGACTGAGTGGCTGGCCTCCGACCCGGAAGTTGCGGCTTCGCCCGAGCAGAATGCCTTTCTGCCGGCGACATTTGCGCTGAGACGCAAGCCTCGCGTACCAGGCACTCTATTGGGCAAAGCAGGCTATTACATCATGGATCTATCCGCTTGTATTGTCGAGGCAACGTATCAAGCCTCGCTTGCCTCTGCCAATTGCGCTTTGAGCGCTGCGGAATTTTCCCTGGAAAATTCACTAAACTCGTTTGGACTTTGCCGCCCACCCGGTCATCATGCAGGCAGGGATTATGCGGGCGGATACTGCTTCATCAATAACGCCTCTGTTGCGGCGAACTGGCTTTCATCAAAAGGAAAAATTGCCCTGCTGGATATAGACTATCATGCCGGCAACGGCACGCAGGATATTTTCTACGAGCGCAGCGACGTTCTAACCATCTCCATTCACGGCGATCCTGAGTACGAATATCCGCACTACATCGGTTTTGCGGACGAAACCGGCGCAGGCGCGGGACTCGGCTTTCATAAAAACTTCCCGCTTCCGGCAGGGACAGACGACAGCGGTTATTTATCTGCATTGGACGAAGCCTTGAAGGTGATCCGGGACTTTGCGCCAAAATACCTCGTCCTCTCTACAGGCATGGATATCTTCGACGGAGACCCGCTCGGCAAATTTCATGTCACACAAAATGGATTGAGCGAAATAGGAAAAAAGATCGCTGAATTAGATTTACCCACCGCCATTATCATGGAAGGCGGCTACGCGAATGAAGCGCTGGGCAATAATATTGTCAAATTACTGGAGAATTTCAAATGAGAAAATCAATTTCTGCTTTTCTATTAATTCTCTTTATTATTTCCGCCTGTGGACCTTCCCCTGAAGAGCAGGCCACACTGACTGCCACATCCATCACTGCCACCGCCGCTTCATGGACGGAAACACCAAGTCATACGCCCAGCCCGACCACGACATTTACACCCACAATCACATTCACCCCAACCGTTACGCTCACACCCACCATCACTGCCACACCGACATTTGCATTCCCAGTTGTGACAGTTAACAAGCAGGCGCATTGCAGATATGGTCCCGCGGTGGCTTATTTGCACGCCGCTGACCTGTACCCCGGCGATGTCGGGAGCGTGCGTGGCAGAGCTGTTTACAGCAACTGGCTTTATATCAAATTCGATAAGCTCAATTATTTCTGTTGGGTTGCGCCATCTGTTGTGGATGTGGTCGGGGATATCAGCAATATCAACAAGGTCACGCCCAACTTACTATCCATCGGCAGCAATCAATATGGACCGCCGCACAACGTAAGCGCAGTCCGCGACGGAGATACAGTCACCATCAGTTGGGATCAAATGATGATGACGGACGACAAGGATCGCGGCTACTTTATTGAAGCCTTTGTCTGTCAGGATGGCAACTATCTGTGGTGGACCTTCTCCTACCCCGATCAATTCATCACCAGCTACACCGTAAAAGATGAGGCGGGCTGTCCTGGACCTTCCTATGGACAGCTTTATACCGTTGAAAAGCACGGTTACTCACAACCGGTGGATATTCCCTGGCCTGCGCAATAAAGATAAAAGCGAACGCTGCTCGCGTCCGCTTTTATCTTAAGTCAATATGCCTGCTTTTTTTAAAACGTGCTCCGGCCTGACCTTTAGTCATCCAAAATTACAGTGCCCATCACAGACACGTCATAACCTTTCAGTTGAGACACTGCCTCTCGAAAGCCGCGATCAGTCAACAGGTGGAAAAGAGGCGCAAGCAGGCCATCATCCGCAAATTGTTTGGGGATCACCAAATCGTAGCGTTCCTGAAAAAGCGGGATGAAATCCAGGTCCAGCGCCTGTGCGGCGGCGGCAATTCCAAGGCCGCAATCTGCGCGACCCGAGGCAACCGCGGTGGCAATGCCCAGGTGGGTATACTCCTCCTGGGCATAACCGACAATGGTTTCCGGGGAAATTTTCATCAAATTTAAATGATAGTCCAACAGGACGCGCGTCCCCGCCCCGCGCTGACGATTCATAAACTGGACCTTGGCTCTGCTGAGGTCTCCCAAACTTTTGATTCCTTTTGGGTTGCCCTGCTTCACGATCAAACCCTGGTCGCGCCCCACCAAGGCAATCACCTTCACGGGAATATTCGGCATGTATTGACGAATATATGAAATATTATATTCGCCGTTATGCGGATCGAGCAAATGCGACCCCGCCAGGTGCGCCTCACCGCGGCGCAACGCAACCAGCCCGCCTTGTGAACCGACATTGGCTGAAGCAAACCTGCGGTCATGTTCGGCGAGGAATTGAGCCAGCAGGTCAAGGGTCATATCGTGCGAACCAATGCAGAAAATCGTCTTTTCGATTTCAGCGCGCGTGCGATACATGCGGACTTTCACCTGCTCCCCCGCTTCCAGGCCCTGGGTGCCGCTGGGGATCAAGGCAAGTCCGTCCGCTTGAACCAGGGAGGTAATGACTCCCGCTCCGCGTGATAATGGTGCAGCCAGGAGTTTGTCGCCCACCCTGCCAACCGCCACACGCACATAGTCATCATCGCCGGGGGGCGAGACAATTTTGCGCGTGAGTGTGGCGGTTTCAGTGGGAAGTTCATTCGGCCTGCGCCCAAGCCATTTGGCAATCAGAGCTTCGACGAAGATATCAATGGTCAGCGCGGCGGAGACGGGATAGCCGGGCACACCGATGATGGGAATCGAGAGTTGGACTTCGGAAGTCGGTTCCAATTCCCGGTTCCCAATTCCCAATTCTCGATTGACCATACCAAGAATCACCGGATGCCCAGGCCTGACCGCCACTCCGTGCACCAAAAGTGTGCCAAGTTTTTCAACAACTTTTGAAGAGAAATCTTCAGCGCCGGCGGAGGAGCCTGCATTTAGTAAAACCAAATCATGCGTTTGCGCGGCTGCCTGCACGCGTTCGCAGATCAAATCGAAATTATCCGCTGTGATCGAAAAACGGGTTGGCTCGCCGCCCATCTGTTTGACTTGGGCTGCAAGCACAAGCGAGTTGTACTCAAGGATGTCGCCCGCCTTAAGTTTGGACCCGATCGGGACGAGTTCCGTGCCCGTTGGCAGGATGGCAACTTTTGGTTTGCGTGCGATGCGAATGGTTTGATGCCCGGATGCTGCTATCGCGCCCAAGTCTGCGGGACGGAGGATATGCCCCGCAGGCAGGACGAGCTGCGTGGCCACGATGTCCTCCCCCAACGGGCGGACATGACTCCACGGCGCTACGGCCGCGCGAATGCGAATGGACCTGGGCGAGCGAATATCCCTGGTGATCTGGTTGTTCTCGTCCAGAGATTCGACATTCTCTATCGGGATGACCGCGTTCGCCCAATCGGGCAGCGGATCGCCTGTATCCACATATTGAAATGTCGATTTTCGGCCTTTCACAAAAGCCACTGGCGTAGAAGGCTGCGCACCGTTTGTATCCTCGGCGCGGATGGCAAAACCATCCATCGCGGAGGCGTGGTAATGCGGAGAGGAAATCTCCGCCCAGATCGGCTCGGCAGTCACCCGACCCAATGCATTTTCATCGAGGGGAATCGATTCGACACCGAGCACGCGCCAGAGGTTCGCATCTTGTAAGGCTTCTCTTAAGCGCGCCCGGGCTTGAGGCAGGGGAATATCGTGAAGATAAACAGACATGAAATAAATACCAGGCTTTGCTGATCGAGCAGTCCTTCGCAAAGCAAGCTCAGGGCTGCTCAACTACAGCGTATGCCTATAACTACGCGACCCCGTCCATCGCTGCGCCGAGGCGTTTGACGATTTCATCCACTTCATCTTCGGTGATGGAAAGCGGAGGCGAGAACGCCAAGGTATTCCCAAGCGGACGGGTGCGCAGTCCACGCTCCTGCGCGGCTTTGAAGATCTTCGCTGCCATGGCTGCGTCGGCGGTCTTGGCGGCCTTGTCTGAAACAATTTCCACGCCGCAAACCAAACCAAGTCCGCGCACATCGCCGACGAAGGGAAATTCCTGCAGGGATTGCAAGCCTTCAAGCAGGCGTTTCCCCAATTCACGGGCGCGCTTCGGGAATTCTTCGCGCTCCATCAACTCGATGTTTTTCAAACCCACCGCACAAGCCATGGCGTGACCTGAATAAGTGTAACCGTGCATATAGGCTTCAGAATCTGCGGCGGATTCCATTGTCTCACGGATTTCATCTGAGATTTGGATGCCGCCCAACTGGGCATATCCGCTCGTAATGGCTTTGGCAAAGGCAAGAATATCGGGTTTCACATTCCAATGCTTAAGTGCGAACCATTCGCCGGTACGGCCAAAGCCGGTGATGATTTCATCTGCGATGAAGAGGATTTCATATTTATCGCAGATCGCGCGCACGAGCGGAAAATAGTCAGCGGGAGGCACGATCACACCGCCCACGCCCATCACAGGTTCAGCAATGAAGGCCGCAACTGTATCTTTTCCTTCGCGCAGAATCGCCTCTTCCAATTCACGCGCTGCGGCTTGACCAATGGTCTCGCCTGCCTTCAACTGTCCCTCATAACGATACGGATTCGGCGCAGGGATATGAATGAACCCATCCACTGCGGGGCCAAACATGGCGTGATATTTTTCAAGCCCGGTGGCAAATGTGGCGGCAAGCGTAACCCCGTGATATGCGCCCTTGCGGGCAATCACCTTATACTTGCCGGGCTTGCCTTTGCGCTTCCAATAATAGCGCGCGGTCTTGAAGGCCGAATCATTTGCCTCCGAACCGCCGGAGGCAAAGAAAGTGGTATTCAAGCCTTCATAGGCAAAGCCGGCCAGTTTATCCGCCAAGGCGCTGGAGGGCAGGTTGGTCATGCCTGAAAAATTGGAGGTAAATGCAAGTTCCTTCATCTGGTCATAGGCGGCTTTGGCTAATTCTTCGCGCCCATATCCCGCGTTGACGTTCCACAAGCCTGCCATGCCATCCAGGATCTTTTGTCCATCGGTAGTGTAAAGCCAGACACCCTCGCCGCGCTCGATCACCAATGGATTGGCATGCGACTTGGGATGATAGGTTGGGTGCAATTGTTTTTTGTCTTTCTCGATCCAGCTTGCTGTATTTTGTTCCGTCATGATATCTCCTTTGACTGATTTATCTTTCTAATCATCTTCGTTATCGCCCTCTCCCCTACCCCCTCTCCCAAAATGGGAGAAAGGAATCTGCTCCCCTTCCCCGAGTGTCGGGGAAGGCGCTGTCCTGAGC
>CAZEGE010000014.1:6853-17306 GCA_964511765.1 uncultured Anaerolinea sp. | reverse complement strand
GGAGAAAGGAATCTGCTCCCCTTCCCCGAGTGTCGGGGAAGGCGCTGTCCTGAGCCTGTCGAAGGGGCTGGGGATGGGGCTACCCAAGCACTTCCACATCATGCGGACCGGACTCCTTCAGGCCTGCGCCGGTCATCCGCACAAAAATCGCTTTTTGCTGAAATTCCTCGATCGATTGGGCGCCGCTATAACTCATACCCGACTGCAAGCCGCCGATCAACTGGGTCAAGACTTCACGCGCCCCGCCGCGATACGGCACCGCCGCTTCCACGCCTTCCGCTACGTAATCTTCGATCTCCTCCTGGGTCAGGTCATTGCCTTCGCGGAGATTACGCTCGATATTGGCTTCGCGCGAAGCCATACCGCGGGAAGCTTTATAACGATGGCCTCTGCGCGTCATCACCAGGCCCGGACTTTCGTCCGTGCCAGCCAGCAGGCTGCCGATCATGACCGTCTGCGCGCCTGCCGCAATCGCTTTGGCCACATCCCCAGGTTGCCGGATCCCGCCATCCGCAATGATCGGAATCCCGTATGGACGCGCCGCCTCGGCGCACTCGATTACAGCCGTTAGCTGCGGCACACCGCAACCCGCCACGATACGCGTGATACAAATCGAGCCGGGCCCCACGCCGACCTTGACACTGTCCGCGCCTGCGTCGATCAATCGTTTTGTCCCGTCGCCCGTGGCCACATTCCCGCCGATGATCTGCGCCTCTGGAAAATGTTTGCGGATATTCTTAATCATCTCGATTTCCAAAAGCGAATCGCCGTGAGCGATATCCACCACGATGCAATCCGCGCCGGCTTCGAGAGCCGCTTCCACACGGCGCATTTCCATGTCGCGTACGCCCACTGCCGCGCCCACCGCCAGGCGTCCCTTCGAGTCTTTGGTTGCCTTCGGGAACTTGGTGATCTTCATAATATCCTTCAAGGTCATCAGACCCGCGACCTTGCCGTCCTTGTCCACCAAAGGCAGCTTTTCAATGCGGTGATCATGCAATAGTTTTTCGGCATCCTTCAAACTTGTTTTTTGCGAGGCAGTGATAACCTCCTTCGTCATGATCTCGGTCAATAATTTATTGTCATCCTCCTCGAATAATAGATCGCGGGTTGTTACAATCCCAATCAGTTTTGAATTCTTATCCACGATCAAAATTCCGCCCGTGCCTGTTTCATCCACAACCTGCTTTACATCGCGGACGGTATGCGCATCCGTCATTGTGATGGGCTTGTCCACAATAAACGACTCCGCCTTCTTGACCCGCTCTATTTGACGGGCCTGCTCGGCAATCGTGATGAATCGATGGATCATGCCAATGCCGCCCTCGCGCGCAATGGCAATGGCCATATCGCTCTCGGTCACCACGTCCATGTTTGCGGAAATGATCGGCGCATGCAAAACGATCTTCTTCGTCAGCCGGCTTCTTGTTGAAAGCGCCCGCCGCGAATCCACTTTCGAATATTGAGGCACCAGCAGCACATCGTCATAGGTCAATGCAGTGTCTTGCAAAATCTTCATGGATAATCCTCTTTTCCAAAATCGAACCGCCCGAATTATAATGCTTGAAGATGAGTCTTTTGGATGCAAACCCGCTTTCTCTTTAACTCCTGGCCCGCTCACCCAAAAATGGACATTCCCCCAGCTCGGGCGGAGGCGATGCCTTCGAAATAGAAGCAGGATTCGGATTAAGTTTGAAGCGTTGAATCAGCGTGAATAATCATTCCGTCAATGCGAGGGCTGATGGTCGAGCAGACGATGTTCGCCGTTAATAGGGAGATGGTTTCGTCGCAAAAAACGCTCCTCGCAATGACATCAAAGGAGAAGTCATGACAGTAACAGCAGTGATCGGCTCGCAATGGGGCGACGAGGGCAAGGGCAAGGTGGTGGATTTTCTCGCGGAGCGCATGGATTATGTGGCGCGCTTCAACGGCGGGAATAATGCCGGGCATACCGTGATCAATGAATTTGGGGCATTCAAAATTCATCTGGTGCCTTCGGGAATTTTTGCGCAGAATACGGTCGGGTTGATCGGCGGCGGCGTGGTGATCGACCCTGCGGTGCTGATCGAAGAAATCGAAAAGCTGAACAAGGCCGGCGTGGGCTTGGACGGGCGTTTATGGATCTCGCCGCGTTCGCATTTGATCATGCCGTATCATAAGATCTTGGACGGCTTGTACGAAGATGCCAAGGGCGGGGGCGCAACCGGCACAACCCGCCGCGGAATTGGCCCCGTGTTTGCAGACAAGGTCAGCTACAACGGCATTCGCTGGACGGATTTTACGAGCAATATGTTCGAGCAGCGTTTGCAAATGCAATTGGAATTGAAGAATAAGATCATCGTCGCGCTGGGCGGCGGAGCCTTGAAGTATGAGGAAGTGCGCGATGCGTATCGCGGATATTATCTGAAATTGAAACCATACATCAAGGAATTATTTTCACTGGTGCAGGATGGGTTAAAAGCGGAAAAAAACTTTTTGCTCGAACAGGCCATGGGCACCTTTTTGGATAACGATTGGGGAACCTATCCATTCGTGACGGCCTCCACCACGATTCCATCGGCCGCCACGGCCGGGCTTGGAATTCCGCCGAAATATATCAACCATATTGTCGGCGTGACCAAGGCCTATACCACCCGCGTCGGTGCGGGACCCTTGCCGACCGAGATCAAAGATTACGACAGCCAGGTGTATAAAAAGTTCGGCGAAGTGGCTGCAACCACGGGCCGCGTTCGGCGAGTCGGCTGGCTGGATTTGGAGATCGTGCGCACCGCTGTGCAATTAAGCGGCGTGACTGAATTATGTTTAACCAAGCTGGATGTATTGAGCGGATTGGAAGAACTCAAGGTCTGCACG
Organism: uncultured Anaerolinea sp.; assembly: GCA_964511765.1. Taxonomy (GTDB): domain Bacteria; phylum Chloroflexota; class Anaerolineae; order Anaerolineales; family Villigracilaceae; genus Villigracilis. The sequence continues at coordinate 14,453 of CAZEGE010000014.1, read as the reverse complement.
AAATACGAATGGAGTTGTGACTCGATCCGTTACGCAGACGTGGACGCCTACGACCTGGATAAGGTGGAGACTATTTATCAAACCGTCCCAGGTTGGAGCGAGGACATCAGCCAGGCAAGGTCATTTGACGAACTGCCGGCGAACGCCCGGAATTACGTCAAGATGGTGGAAGAGGCGGCGGGAGTCCCCGTCAAGTGGATCGGGGTGGGGCCTGAGCGGGAGGCGACGATTCAGAGATAGGTTTATTAAGGTGACAGTCACTTTTGGAAGTGACTGTCACCTTTTTACAAATTCCCGTATGCTATACTCGTCACATGGCAAAAATAAAACCACTGAAATTCGACTGGGATCCCGTCAAGGCGGAAAAGAATATCGTCAAATATGACGTCGGTTTTGAAGAAGCAGCCACCATCTTCAAGGACCCGCTCGCGCTTTATTACGACGACCTCGAACATTCGCAAAAGGAAAAGCGCGAATTGGTGATCGGCAGGTCGACCACCCGCGAAAGACTGTTGACCTGCTTCATGGTAAGGACTGAAGACACGATCCGCATCATCAGCGCGCGCACTTCCACCCATGGCGAGCGACAGGATTACGACGAGAACGCAGAAATTGAATAAAAGAAAAACCAAGTCTCCGCCGAATGTCGGGGATTTTCCACTATTTTCTAACCCACACCAAAACACAACTGCATTATAATAAACATATCAATATCAAACCATCACCTAATTTATTTATGGAGGCAAAAATGAACTTTCTGGTATGGATCATCTTTGGTGCGCTGGCTGGCTGGATCGCAAGCATCATCATGGGAAAGAACGCAAAAATGGGAGCGCTCGCCAACATCGTCGTGGGCATCATCGGCGCTTTCCTGGGCGGTTACATCATGCAGTTCTTCGGCGCAAGGGGCGTGACTGGCTTCAACCTTCCCAGTCTGCTTGTGGCGCTTGTGGGCGCTGTCGTCCTGCTTTTCATCGTAGGGTTATTCCGCCGTTGATATAAGTTAAGTTTAAAGATTTGTAAAACAAAGAGCCGTGCATTTTATATGTACGGCTCTTTTAAATTAATCACTCACCTTACGCAGGGTCAATCTGAGTGGGGCGAAGAATCTCGGGTTTCAGAAGCAGGTAACCTGTGCCGCAAATCAACTCAGGATGACATTTTTATGACTACCCCAGGGGCAGGGTAAACACAAAGAGGCTGCCTTTATTTTCTCCTTCGCTTTCGGCCCAAATCCTGCCGCCCTGTGCTTCCACCAAATGTTTGGCAATCGTCAAGCCGATGCCAGAGCCGCCGTGCGCGCGCGAACGGGATTTATCCACGCGGTAGAAGCGGTCGAAGATATGGATGAGTTGTTCGCGGGGAATGCCAACGCCGGAATCACGGACGGCAAAGCGCACCATGGTTTTTTCGCGCTCAATCGAAATGGTCACGGTCCCATTTTCGGGCGTGTACTGCAAGGCATTGCCGAGCAAATTGGTCAATATCTGCAAGGCGCGGTCTTCGTCCGCAAGAACCAGGGCCGGGTTGAGCGGCAGGTTTGAGTTAAGCGTGACGCGCTTTTCGTCGAATTGGAATTTCATGCGCTTGGTCACGGTGGCGATCAGGCGGGAGGAATCCACGGGGCGGATATCCAGATGAGTGGCTTTTGATTCAACGCGGCTGAGTTCCTGCAGGTCATTCACCAGGCGGTTGAGGCGTTCGGCTTCGGCATGGATCTGTCGATAGGTTTCATCGGCGGCGGGCAGCACGCCGTCCATCAATCCCTCGGCGGAACCTTTGATGGCGGTCAGCGGCGTGCGCAGTTCATGCGCCACATCGCCGATCAATTGGCGGCGCATGCCTTCCACCTGTTCCAGTTGTTCGGCCATTTGATTAAAACTTAACGCCAGTTGACTCAACTCATCCGTGCCCTGCGCCCGCACACGCTCATCATAATGACCTTCTGAAATTCTGCGGCTGGCATTCGTCATCACGCGCACGGGCGCGATCACACTCCTGCTTAATATATAACTCGCAAGCAGGGCAATCAGGAAAGCCGCCAGGACGCCGAAGATCAAAGACTCATTGAAGGAGGCTTGAAAGTTTTGGTAGTAACCCGCCATCATGCCGCCCAACTGTCCCTGACCCTGGCCCATCATCATTCCATTGCCCGCGCCCAGGCCCGCCTCCATTAATTGAAAATGACGCTGGAAGGCGCGCGGGGAGGTATAACGCGTGGTCACCCAAATGGAAGCCATGCCGATCAGGATGACCAAAATATAGGACGCAAAAAGTTTGATACCCAAATGCGATTTGATATATTTCATACGACCTCGTCGTCAAAACGATAACCCACGCCGCGCACGGTGGCGATCAGGTCGGGACTGCCCAGTTTGGTACGCACATGTCCAAGATGAACATCCACCACGCGCATCTCGCCAAAATACTGACCGCCCCAGACTTTTTCGAGCAATTGCTCGCGCGATAGTACCCGTCCGCGATTTTCAGCCAGCGCACGCAGCAGGTCGAACTCGCTGGCTGTCAACTCGATGGGCTGGTCGTCGACGGTCACCTGACGCGCGCCAATATCGATGCGCACATGACGAAAAGCCAGCACGCCTCCCTCCCCGCCCAGGCCTGCTCCCGTTTGCAGACGCCGCAAGGCCGCCTTGACTCGCGCCACCAATTCGCGCGGGCTGAACGGCTTGGTCACATAATCATCCGCGCCGACCGAGAGCCCCACGATCTTATCGGTCTCTTCGGTGCGGGCCGTAAGCATGATGACATACACCTCGGATTCGCGGCGCAATTTGGAGAGCAGTTCCAAACCATCCATGCCGGGCAGCATCACATCCAGAATGATCAGGTCCGGTTTGAAAGCGCGCGCGGCTTTGAGCCCCGCAGGTCCATCGCTGGCCGTAAAGACTTCATAGCCTTCCGGCTTGAGATAGGCTTGCACGAGATTCACAATCGAGGGTTCGTCGTCAATGACGAGGATTTTTGTCATGCTTGAATTGTACCTTGAGCTAATGTTTGGCGGTCGAATGGCAGGCCTTCCCTGCGAGCGTATCGAGACCACCGGTTCGTAAAACAATCTCCATATCACTGGATGGTATCGAAAAGTGATAAATGATAAGTGAAGTGTTTATAAAGATTTGGTAAAGCTTTTCCAATGGGTATTATAAATACAAACCAGTCGCGCGAAGCAACTTCCCCGCCGCTTCACCAAGCCCCATGCGGAAACCATCCCCATGTATAATCAATCATCAGTAATATCAGTACCCGAAACAAGAATACGTACCCCCTATTGCAGCCACCGGACTTATAATTGCAGGATGCATAAACTATTAATTCTTTCACGTGATGAAAACAGATTTCGCGCATTGATCGAAGAAGCGCGGCTTGTCCATTTGGAATTGACGGCGAAGCCTGCGCCAGATGTAGATATCGTCCTGGGCGAACCCGCCTTGATCAAAGCCGCGCTCGCCTCGCTTCCCGCCCTGAGCTGGGTGCAATCCATTTGGGCCGGGGTGGAGCCTTTGCTCGATCCTGCCCTCCGCCGCGATTACATGCTTACCAACGCCCGCGGCGTCTTCGGCAAACTTATGTCGGAATATGTCATTGGGTATTTGCTGGCCCATGAACGCAGGCTGATCCAAAGACTCGAAGCGCAAAAAAATAAACGCTGGGACAACTCCGATACGGGCACAATAAGGGGAAAAACAGTCGGTCTGCTCGGGGTCGGCTCCATTGGTCTAGAGGTTGCACGAACCGCAAAATTCTTCGGCATGACGGTGCGAGGCTATACGAGGGAGAGCGAGGCAAGCGCCCATGTAGACCATTACTATCACGGTTCGCGCCTGCTTGAATTTGCGAACGGCCTGGATTATCTCATCAATATCCTGCCCAACACAAACGACACGCATAAAACCGTCAACGCAGACCTGCTCAACGCCCTGCCCTCCCAAGCCCTCTTCATCAACGTCGGCCGCGGGCCCGCAGTGGACGACTCTGCTTTAATTGAAGCCCTGCATCAGGACAAAATCGCAGGCGCGGTGTTGGATGTCTTTGAACGGGAACCTCTGCCGAAAGACCATCCCTTTTGGACAACGCCAAACCTGCAAATGACTTTCCATACTGCCGCGCCGAGTCTGCCGGCAGACATTGCGAAAATATTCATTGAGAATTACATGCTGTTCAACGAAGGAAAACCGCTAAAATATCAAGTTGATTTTGAACGTGGATATTAAGAACGGGAATTGGGAGGCGTGAGTCGGAAACTGGGCACTCCAATTCCCGACTCCCCTAAACTTCAGGAGCAATCATGACAACACAATACAAGATTTATCCTTATCGCTGGGTGGTGCTGGCAGTCTTTATGTTTGTCAATATCACCATCCAGACCCTGTGGATCTCGTACGCACCCATCACAGGTCCAGCCGCGCACTTCTACGGCGTCACCGATCTGCAGATCGGATTACTCTCCATGGCATTCATGATCGCATTTATCCCCTTATCTATTCCCGTATCGTGGGCAATCGATACCTACGGATTCAAGCCCACGGTCAGCATCGGCGCGGTCATGATGGGCGTTTTCGGCATCCTGCGCGGACTGGCAGGCGCGAATTACACACTCGTCTTATGGAGTACGTTTGGCATCGCAGCTTCCCAACCCTTCCTGCTCAATACCTGGACGAAGGTGCCTGCCAATTGGTTCGCGATGGAAGAACGCGCCACCGCAGTCGGCATTGTCACGTTGGGAAGTCTTGTGGGCACCGCGCTCGGCATGGTGGTCACACCCATTCTCACGGAGAGCATGTCCATCCCCACTGTGCAATTGATCTATGGCAGCATCGCGGCATTTTCCGCAGTCCTGTTCATTATCTTCTCGCGTGAGAATCCGCCGACGCAGCCCTGCCCGCCTGGAATGGAAGTCCGCGCCTTGATGTTGGACGGCCTCAAACATGCGCTGACCGTCAAAGCGTTTTGGTTTACGCTGATGATCTCATTTATCGGCCTAGGTATTTTCAACGGCATCACCACCTGGATCGAGAATATCATCCGTCCGCGCGGATTCACACCCACAGATGCAGGCACGCTTGGCGCGTTGATGATCGTCGGCGGCGTGATCGGCGCCGTGGTCATCCCCGCCTTATCCGATAAACAACGCAAGCGGCAGTTCTATCTTTATGTCGCTTTTATCGGCGCAATCCCAGGCTTGATCGGATTAACTTTCGCGTCAAGCCCCACGCTCTTGTTTGCTTCTGCTTTTGTGCTGGGATTTTTCCTGACGAGCGCCCTGCCCGTTGCCATGCAGTATGCCGCAGAAGTAACCCATCCCACGCCCGAAGGCACCTCCAACGGACTGATCCAACTCTTCGGCCAGGCCGCCGTTGTCTTCGTCTATATCATGGAAGCCCTGAAAAGCGCGGACGGTTCCTTCACGCGCGCCCTCCTGCTTGCAGTTGGATTACTGATAATCAGCCTGTTTTTCGTTTCGCAAATGAAAGATCCACAGGAATTGAAAGCTTAGCAAGGCATATTAATTGGAGTGATCATGCCCCCAACCATCAAGGATATCCGCGAAGCCGCGCAGAGGATAAAACCTTATGCGCATCGCACGCCTGTATTGACCAACGAAAGCCTCAATCAGCAGGTGGGTGCGCAGGTCTTTCTCAAATGCGAGAATTTCCAAAAAGTGGGCGCATTCAAATTCCGCGGCGCATGCAATGCCGCCTATGCTTTGCCGGATGAAGAAGCCGCGCTCGGGGTCTGCACGCATTCATCCGGCAATCATGCCCAGGCCCTGGCGCTGGCGGCGAAGATGTGCGGAATCCCCGCCTATATCGTCATGCCGAATAACGCGCCCTCGGTGAAGAAGAATGCCGTCGCAGGGTATGGCGGCCAAATCACTTTTTGTGAGCCGACGCTTGAGGCGCGGGAAAGCACATTGGAGGGGATCAGGCTCGATACGGGCGCAAGCGTTATTCATCCTTATGACAATGAACGCGTCATCGCGGGGCAGGGAACCGCTGCGCTGGAGCTGTTGGAGGATGTGCCCGATCTGGATGTGATCATTGCTCCGGTCGGCGGCGGCGGATTATTAAGCGGCACAGCCATCACGGCGACGGAGATAAAAAAAAGAATCCGCGTGATTGCGGGCGAACCTGAAATGGCAGATGACGCCTTTCGTTCGCTGCAGGCAGGGGAAATTATTCCATCCATGAATCCAATAACGGTTGCGGATGGTTTACTGACTTCGCTTGGCAAACTCACCTTTCCGATCATCCAAAAACGCGTCGAGCAAATCGTGACGGTCAGCGAAGCGGGTATTATCGCTTCGATGAAATTCGTCTGGGAGCGCGCAAAGCTCGTTATCGAGCCCTCGTCCGCTGTAGCAATCGGTGTATTGTGGGAACGGAAAATTGATTTAAGCGGACTCAAAATTGGGGTTATCATCAGCGGCGGCAATGTGGATCTGGAAAAATTGCCGTGGTAATTATAAAATAAGGCATTTTGAGCCGCGGAGACGTTGAGTTCGCGGAGTTTTTCAGGAATTTCTCTGCATTCTCCGCAACTCTGCGGTGAAGATCGTTGAAGGCAGTAACTCGGGTTAAAAGAAGTGGTTTCGATACGCCGCTTGACCTAGATAAGCTGCGCTACTCGACCACCCTTACGAAAAGGAATAGCATGAACCCCATCGAAACCATCTTACAAAAACACCCTATCGCAATTTTGGACGGCGCATTGGCAACCGAATTGGAACGGCGCGGCTGTGATCTGAACGATGCGCTCTGGTCTGCAAAAGTATTGCTGGAACAACCCGAACTCATTCGCCAGGTGCATTTGGATTATTTCAAGGCAGGCGCGGATTTCGCCATCACAGCCAGCTATCAGGCCACCGTCGAAGGGTTTGCCAAACGCGGATTGAACAAAGAACAGGCGCTTGAGCTTATGCAAAAATCCGTACGGATCGCGCAAAGCGCGCGCGACGAATTTTGGTCGAATGAAAATAACCGCGCAAATAGGGCTCGTCCGCTGATCGCCGCTTCGGTTGGACCTTATGGCGCATTCCTTGCGGACGGTTCGGAATACCGCGGCGACTATCAATTGAGCGAAGCGCAGTTGATCGAATTCCACCGCCCGCGCGTGGAAGCCCTCATCGCCTCAGGCGCGGACCTGCTGGCCTGCGAGACCATCCCATGCCTGATCGAAGCCCGGGCCTTGATCAAATTACTCGGTGAATTCCCAAATACATTTGCATGGTTTTGTTTTAGCGCAAAAGACGACAGGCATATTTGCAGCGGCGAGAATATTTCGGATTGCGCCGCCTGGCTGGATGCGTTCCCGCAAGCGGCGGCGATCGGCATCAACTGCACATCCCCGCTTTACATACCGTCCCTGATCCGCGAGATCAAAACGAACACGAACAAACCCATTGTGGTTTATCCCAACTCAGGCGAAACCTACGACGCCCCGACGAACACCTGGCAGGGAGAAACTTCCTGCGATGCGTTCGGCCTGCAATCAAAAGTGTGGTTTGAAAACGGCGCGGCTCTTATCGGTGGATGCTGCCGCACAACGCCCGATCACATCCGCGAGATAAAGACCTGGGCAA
>CAZEGE010000014.1:3876-6753 GCA_964511765.1 uncultured Anaerolinea sp. | reverse complement strand
TGAAGAGATTTGAACTCTCGACCTGACGGACCCGAACCGTGTGATGTAACTAAAGTTTCTATGATCTTCAATTCCCAAAAAGGTATAATATATTCCATGACGATGCGAGGTTCAACTTTTATATCACGTTCCTCCCAATACCTGCTTGCGATTGGTTTCATTGCCCTGGTCACAGCGATTTTATTCAGTTTGCGTGAGGCGCTCGATACGACCCTGGTTGCTCTTTTGTATTTAATTCCACTCGGACTGATTACCGCTTATTGGGGGCTTGGACCTGGCATCACCAGCGCATTGGTGACCTTTCTTACGTTTAATTACTTTTTTATCAAACCCTATTACACCTTCGCGGTCCATCGCTCGACAGATATAGTGATCCTAATCATATTCTTGATTGTAGCAATTGTGATCAGCCAGTTGGTTGGACGCATGCAGTCCAGTCTTGCCGCGGCAACAGCGCATGAACGCGAAGCTACGCAACTCTATGAACTAAGCACTGCGCTCGCGGGACTGCAAGATGGGCTTACTATTGCGAAAATTCTCGCCAAACAAGTACAGGATGTTTCACAGGGTGAAACAGTGGAATTGAATATCACAGGGACGCAGTCTTTCGCCTTCCGTTTACCTGAATCAAAACAAATAACTCGTCCCCCCGAATGGGTTGTTCCCATACAGGTAGTACGCGGTATTCTCGGGGAGATTCGGCTTTGGAGAGCGGCGCCAGCCCTAACGTCCAGTGAGAAGCGGTTGTTGCAGACCTTCGCCAACCAGGGCGCATTAGCGCTTGAACGGGCGCGACTCGCACAGGCAGAGTCCCGTGCGAGAGTCCTCGAAGAGAGTGACAGGTTGAAATCCGCAATACTGTCGTCGGTTTCGCACGAGCTGCGAACGCCGCTTTCCACCATCAAAGCTGCGGCTTCGAGTTTGAGGGGCAACGATGTCAATTGGGATTCCGCCGCGCGCCCCGAGTTAATCGCCGCCATTGACGATGAAGCAGACCATTTGAATATGCTGGTTGGTAATTTGCTCGACATGTCGCGCATTGAGTCGGGTGTGCTTAAGCCAAAGCGCGAGTGGAATATTTTATCTGAGATCGTCGGGAGTGTTCTGGCGCGCATGAAGCATCTGGCAGAGGAACATCGTATTGAAGTGGATATGCCTGAGAGCCTGCCGCTCATACCTGTGGACTATGTACAGATGGAACAGGTCTTTACGAATCTGGTAAGCAATAGTGTGAAGTATGCGCCAGAGAAATCCATGATACGCATGCGTGCATTTGTGGATGGCGATTCGATTCATGCGGTGGTCAGCAATCAGGGGCCGCAGGTGCCACAGGAACATCTCGAAAGAATCTTCGATAAATTTTTTCGCATTGCTGCTGCAGATCAAGTCACGGGCACGGGTCTTGGGCTTTCGATTTGCAGGGGGATCATCGAAGCGCATGGAGGTCGGCTTTGGGCGGAGAATATACCTGATGGCCTGGCTTTTAATTTCACATTACCGCTGCTTTGGGAAGGCGTTTCACCCCCAAAACTGCCAATGGATACGGAGACCGAATGAACAACGCGCCACATATTCTCGTCATTGATGATGAACTACAGATTCAGCGGGCAATCCGGACCATCCTGACTGAAAAAGGATTCAAGGTCACCACAGCGAGTCGCGGTGAAGAAGGACTCACGCTGGCGGCAATGAATGAACCTGATATCATAATTCTTGATCTGGGATTGCCTGATATGGACGGCGTGGAAGTCTGCACACGCCTGCGCGAGTGGACGCTCTGCCCGATCATTATTTTATCTGTGCGTGACAGCGAACGTGATAAAGTCGCTGCGCTCGATAAAGGCGCCGATGATTATCTGACGAAACCCTTTGGAATTGAAGAACTGCTGGCACGCGTGCGGGTGGCATTGCGTCACTCCACGAACAGACAGGGAATACAGAGCAAAGTTATCCATGCCGGCTTGCTGATGATCGATCTTGCGTGGCACATCGTCAAATGTGGTGATGAGGAAATTAAGTTGACTGCCACTGAATATAAATTACTTGCCTATCTCGCCGCCAATCACGGACGTGTGCTCACACACCAAAACATTCTTACGAATGTATGGGATCCCGCCGATGCCAACCACACTGAATATCTGCGTGTCTATATGCGCCAGCTTCGTAAAAAGCTCGAAGTAAACCCTGAACGCCCACAGTTTATTCTCACTGAACCCGGGGTTGGCTATCGTTTTATTGCGGATGAGTAAAGCTCCAGCATTTCAAATTCTCCAAATCTTCCAACGCCCTGCAAAAGGGCGTTTTTATTTTTTCTTTATACGATTGCCCAATATTTTTGTCACCATTTTATGCGGGATGGATAAGATTCATGTATCTATGAGGTGACATGAACAAACCTGCTGTAAATCCCCCTGCTTTGACAGTAACTCCCGCTTCTTTTCCGCACCTTCAGCCTGCCCGCCGTTTAATTGTCCTTGTGCCTCGCCTTGACGCTGATCTTACCGCGGCAACACGCAGGGTGTGGGAGTTGGCAAATGCGACAGATGCGCACATCCAGTTCCTCGGCCTGTATAGTGACCCGGCGCAGGAGCCGAGTCTGAGACGTGAATTGGTTACCATGTCTGCGATGGTGAAAGATGGAAGGGTGTCTGCAGAGGCAATTGTCATATTTGGAAAAGATTGGGTGGCTGTTGTAAAGTCGCGCTGGCAGGCAGGTGATACGGTTGTGTGCTTTGATGAACAACGTGTAGGTTTGTCGCGCAAGCCGCTGAGCCAGGTTTTGCTATCGGATTTGGATGTACCTCTTTATATCCTTTCCGGACTTTATCCACAAAACGATTCGCATTCAAACTGGACTGCCCAGCTCGTCGCATGGAT
>CAZEGE010000014.1:0-3776 GCA_964511765.1 uncultured Anaerolinea sp. | reverse complement strand
ATGATCAAACACGAAGACAACTCACAAACCTCGATTATTGAACGAGCCACAGATTACGAACCGCCGCAGACCCTGCGTTCCTGGTTTATAGGTCGCCCCTTATCCACTGCGGATGCCCCCCACCAAACCATCGGAAAATTTATTGGTCTGGCAGTTTTCGCATCGGATGCGCTTTCATCTACCGCATATGCGTCCCAGGAAATTTTGGCAATTTTGATCGCCGCAGGAACAACCACTGCGCTTCAAAATGTTTTCCCGATTTCCATTGCCATTGTAATTCTGCTTGCGATTGTGGCCATTTCTTATGAACAGACCATTCATGCCTATCCTGGTGGTGGCGGTGCGTATATCGTGGCGCGTGATAACCTGGGAGAATTGCCTGCTCAAACAGCCGGCGCGGCATTGCTTACCGATTACATTTTGACAGTAGCGGTATCGGTCGCTGCAGGTGTGGCGCAAATCGTTTCTGCATACCCGTCTCTTTTTCCGTATCGCGTTTTAATCAGTGTAACAGCCATATTGTTTATTACGCTGATAAATTTACGTGGGGTAAAGGAATCGGGCACAGCTTTTTCGATCCCAACCTACTTTTTTATTGTCATGATGTTGCTAGTAGTTGGAATCGGAATGGTGCGGCAGTTATCTGGAGGACTGGGTGTGGTATTGGACCCACCTCATTTCGAACTTGCAGGGCCTTTAGCCGTAATCACGCCGTTTTTGCTCTTACATGCTTTTTCCAGTGGCACGGCTGCCCTTACGGGGATTGAGGCGATATCAAATGGCATCACCGCTTTCAAGGAACCACGCAGCAAGAACGCTGGGGTCACGTTAATTTGGATGGCGGTCATCCTCAGTACGTTCTTCCTCGGTATATCCTACCTCGCTGGGCATATCGGTGCCATCCCGTCTGAAGAAGAGACTGTTATTTCTCAATTGGCACGTACCGTTTTTAATGGCCGCGGATTGTTATATTTGATGGCGATTGGCGGAACTACGGTTATTCTCATCATGGCCGCCAATACAGCCTTTGCGGATTTTCCTCGTTTGGGTGCGTTACATGCCAATGATGGGTTTCTTCCTCGCCAGCTTACCTATCGTGGAAGCCGCCTGGTTTATTCGCGCGGTATTGTTTCTCTTGCACTGATCTCATCCCTTTTGATCATACTTTTTCAGGCAAGTGTGACGCGACTGATTCCCCTTTATGCAATTGGTGTATTTCTTTCCTTTACACTTTCGCAGGCGGGTATGGCACGACGTTGGTGGCGGGTCGGTCATCTAGTGCCCGGTCAAGAGATCGTAGAAGCCGGTTCCACCCTGCGGTATGAGGCTGGGTGGCAGTTCAAGATAGTCATCAATGGCTTTGGTGCAGTTTGCACTGCAATTGTGATGGTGGTTTTCGCCGCAACAAAATTTCGGGATGGCGCATGGATCATTTTAATTCTTATCCCTATTTTGGTTTCAATTTTTTTTGCGATCCATCGCCACTATAAAAATCTCGCCAAAAAACTTTCCCTTGATAATTTCGGGGTCATCCCCCCGCATACCATTCGTCATCGTGTCATCATGCCGGTCAGCGGTGTGCATCAGGGCACACTAGCCGCGCTTCGTTATGCGCGCATGTTGTCGGATGACGTAACAGCGGTCCATGTCACGATTGAACCTGCGGAGTCTGAAAAAGTCCGCCAAAAGTGGGAAACGTGGGGTGAAGGCGTACGCATGGTGGTGCTGGATTCACCCTATCGCCTCTTCCTTGAACCTTTATTGGGATATATCGCTGATATTGCGCGGCAGCGTCAGCCGGGTGAAACCATCACCATTGTTGTGCCCGAATTTGTTTCAGAAAGCCGCTTAACTGCCGCGTTGCATACCAACACTGCAGATCTTCTTCGCAGTCAACTTAAACGTCAACATGGTATCGTGATAATCAACGTGCCTTATCATTTACACGAAGAAGACGGCAGCATTAAGGGGTTACCGATATAAATTCCCTCGTCGCAAAAGAATGTATATCGGGTTTGTCCAAAAAGGTAGTTAAGGGCGGGGAGAAATAAAAAAGAGGTAAAAAAACTGGCAGCCATTAGCGCATCAGAATCAACACGTCTAGTCCCGTTTGAGATTGAAATAGATTTTTAGCCAAAAAAACGCTCATTTTTATGGGCGTTTTTTTATTTTTCCATGTTGAACTTGTGCTATACTTTTTATACTATTTTTAGCTTTTTCCGTCGGCTTTGGTGCATAAATCGAAAAGAAGGTGCAATCGGCCTATCATCATGAGTCTTTAGGCAACCTTGTAGCTGTCAGGCATACCCAGATGGGTCATGCGATTGAGTGCAGCGCATCGAACTAAGGCTTGTGTGACTTGCGTCTCCATCAAGCGAGCAGACAAGCGATCTCCAAAAATGGTTTTGAGACGAAACATTTCTTGTCTCTGGCAAGGAACGAACATGATAACCCGAGGATTGCTTCCAAGCCTTGCGACCCGACTTGCGAACAGCGCGTAGATTTTCATCCCGTCTGAGCCGTTCCGCCTTTGTATTAGCGTGCTGCCAAATGCGCGCATTCTTACGGGGTGGAATCAAGACTTCTGCCTCAGGCGCATGCTTGTTGAGACTGCCATACACCTTGCGTTTATCGTAACCACCATCGCCAGCAAAACGGGACATTGCCTGAGCGCAGTATAAACCCAATTTGGCGGATCACTCTTTTAAAAAATCGTCGCCTCCGCCGCATTGGATGCAGGCGTGGATGCGACGATCATCGAGCATTTGTCACAGGGAAGCGATCAGCCGGTTAATTTGCATAGTCACTACTCATCGGTGGCCGCCGTTGTGTCTAAGTGACCGATGCTGGACTTTGGGCTTCTGCCATAGCGGATGAGATTATCTCATCCTTTACGCCTTTCTTACGCAGGCTTTCAATCAACGCTGAAATTTCCACACCACCTTCAAGACGCTCAAGGTCTGTTCGCAAACCTTGAGCAATGTAAGCCTTAACTAAAGCCTGATAACCAGAAAAACCGAGCATAGGCGCAACGCGTTTCAGGTCATCAATCACATCATCAGGGATACGAATACTGACCATCGTCATCGGACGGTCTTTTTGTAAACGCTGGGCAAGTTTATTGATTTTCATAGACTTCTCTCTCTGCATTCGTTGCCAATCGGGCGGACACGATACGAATCATGTCATCACGCATGACGTAAACGATATAAAGCAACATCCAAGTGGTAGTCAATCCAACAATTCTTTCTCGAAGTTCACTGCCAACAATTTCATCGTCGAGATAACACACAAACGGGTCAAAAAACGATTCACAAGCCAATTCAAATGTGACGTGATGCTTGCGGAGATTGGCAGTCGCTTTCTGGCATCCCACTCAAAAGCAATATTATGAAGCGTGTATTTGACATTCATTGAGTAAAGTATAGCGATTTGTATATATTATGTCAATACGTTTTTTCGGTTTGAATTGAGCAGGGTAACGGAAAGATATCCGAGTTCTTATCCGTTGATATTACAAGTTTGCTTTTGAATGGGATTGATTCGAGAAGCAATCTCTCTTCTTACGTTTTATTCAACCCCGGCAATCCCCCAGCCGCTTTGGACGTTTTCACCGCTCGGATGATGGCCTGCGCCATCACTTCCGCCGCGAACGCGCCGATGGTCGAGACATCCGCATGTTTTGTGCCAGTGGAGAGCGCGAAGATCACGTCGCCATCCAGCATGGTATGGGCGGGTCTGATGCTGCGCGCGATGCCATCCTGTGCCATCTGTGC
>CAZEGE010000013.1:19282-43691 GCA_964511765.1 uncultured Anaerolinea sp. | reverse complement strand
TGTTCGTCAACCTTTACCCATTTGAAGATAGCCGTCATTGGGGCCTCTTGGAAGGAGGCTGCGGTGATGCCGATATTGCCCTCGCTGAGTTCAAAGCGTTCGACATCCTTTTTTCGAAGCAGCTCCCCATTTACATACCATAGCAGGCTGTTGTCCTGGCAGGACAGCCCAATTTCATAATTCAAATTTCCTGCATCGAAATGACGGATTGAGTCGGTGGCGATGGGTCTGTACTGTGCAATATCCGGTGCCAGCCATTGCCCAAACAGGACACTGTATGTTCCGTCGCTGGCGACATTGAATTCAAACCATCCCTTGGATGCATCGTAGCGGCAGATCAGGCCAATGGAACCCGTGGGTGATAATGAAGATTGGGCGGTAATAAATATATTGGAATATGTGTGCACAGTGTGGATACCGAGGTACCAGGTGTGAGGCGCTGGACTGTCGATGCGGAGCATGCCGTTCTCAAAAGTGGCGAGGGGCGTATTGGTTCCGCCGGTTTGGAAGAATTCCCAAAAAGTTGAGGCTGTATCGAACTCTTCTGTAAAATATAACGGTGGGGTTGGGAGTGGTGCAACTGTTGGGACCGTTGTGGCAGATATGGGTGTGGGTCGAAGTGTTGTGGTTGGTGTGGATACTGACACAGGCTTGGTAGCAGCGACCTGGCAGGCAGCCGTGAGGGTGAGACATCCCAAAAGCAAGATTAATTTTTTCATGAGTTCTCCGTTTAATATAGTTCGACCAGCAGTATAACTGCTGGTCGAACAAGTGTGGAGATGGCGGGAATTGAACCCGCGTCCGAAAGATTCGACCCTCGGAAATCTACGAGCGTAGCCTGCCGAAGTTAGTCATCACAGAGATCTCGGCGGGCAGGTAACTCTGTGACCATCAGCTATGTCTTTCGCACGATTAGCAGAATCACGTGCGGCACTCTACCTTTGTTTCGCCCGCTCCGTCACCCGGTAGAGGACGGTGCCGGCGGACGTGACATCCTAAGATGTCAACTGTTATGTCTCACCTTAAGCGGCGAGGGGCATAGCAGCGTATGAAGTGCGATTGGCACTTAAAGGTTGCACTGAGTTATCGAGTTCGGTGCACTCTCGGCTCGCATTCCGGAACCAGCCTCTCCCGTCGAAGCCTGTCATCCCCATGGTTAAGCAGCTTCCACGTTGTACGGAAATTTTCCTGATACTTTGGGAAGTGTTCCGCTTGCATTTTTATTATAGCATAGCGATGTTAATGAAGAATAAGAACTTGGGGAGTGACTTTTGGAGCGCCCACCATATATAGCCAATCACGCAATTGAAACCCTATATACGGGTGTTGGAATTAAGGCGCGACTACCCTGAGAACTTGTCCATTATAATTATTTGTGCTAGTATTAAACTTCAATATCAGACAGCTTGGTACTGAATTTAAGTCTCTGTGGGATGGTCATAATATCAATTTATGGTTTTGTACACTTTGGGAAGGTCTGATGAAAATGGTCAATTATGCCACTTGCGCATTCATGTTACAGGGCATAATATTTAAGTTGACCCTCCTGCGTCCGTAAAGAGAACATATTTTAACCGTCATACCTGGGTAAAACCTGAAAATTTAGTCCAAAAGATTGTATATCTCTGATTACATAAGGCGCGTAAAGTAAGTAGGTAAGTAGAGGAAAGATGTCCGAAAAAATCCTGATCGTTGACGATGATGTGGATACATTAAAATTGGTTGGACTGATGCTGCAGAGAAAGGGCTATCAGATCAGCGCGGCTATTAATGGTTCACAGGGTCTGAAAAAGGCGATGATGGAGCGCCCGGATCTGATTTTATTGGACGTCATGATGCCGGATATGGATGGGTATGAGCTTACGCGGCGTCTGCGCAAAAACCCCGCAACTGCATCCACTCCTATTTTAATGTTTACGGCCAAGACTCAATTGGATGATAAAGTGGCGGGTTTCGAGATGGGAGTTGATGATTATTTAACAAAGCCGACACACCCAACTGAACTCCAAATGCATGTAAAGGCTTTGCTTGCTCGTGCTCATACTGTATCAAAAGATAATGGCGACATCAAAACTGATTTACATGAACATCATGGTTACGTGATCGGGGTGCTTTCTGCGCGCGGTGGGTTGGGAGTTTCTGCTCTGGCTTCCAATTTGGCGGCAGGTTTATTTGCCAAGTCGCAATCAAATGTGATCCTTGCCGAGCTTACTCCAGGGCAGGGGACACTCGGCTTGGATTTGGGAACTCCGAATCCAAAAGGTTTGCTCGAAATTTTACGAGGCAGTGCCGCCGAAGTGACGCGTGAGAAAGTGCAGGCTTCACTTGTGCCGCACAACTCCGGAATAAAACTCCTGCTTGCTTCTGAAAATCCGCGAGATGTGACTTTAATTTCACAAGTCCAGAATTATGAAGCCCTTGTAACCCACCTTGCTACGCTTGCCCGCTTCGTTGTTCTAGACCTTGGAGTCGGTTTGCCGAATTTTGTGCAGAAACTCCTCCCGATGTGTAATGAATGCAGTGTGATTGTGGAAGGCGCGCTCAACTCCATTCAGCATACCAAATATTTAATCGATGAGATTATTTCCTTGAAGATTCACCGCAAAACCATCAGTGTGGTGCTGAATAACCGTCAGCGTTCCGAGGCTCAAATGCCGTTAATCCAGGTGCAGGAGAGACTGGGTCATCCGATCTCCACCATACTTACCCCTGCACCGGAATTATTTTTGCAGGCCGCGCGTTTGCAGACACCAGCGGTGCTGGCTCAGCCAACGAATATGACCTCACAGCAATTCCTAAAAATGGCAGATTTAATTATTGAACGCGAAAAAGTGCGGGGTATATCCAAGAGCAAAAATATAATAGAATCAGGGTCTGACGCAACCAAGATGCCTATTATGCAAGAAACAACATAGGTACGGTTTCGAACCTTGCGAAAGCCAGTGAAACAGAGGGGAGTGTCATATCGAGGCTGTATATTTGCATATTCGCCGGGATATTTATTTATCCTCTTTCCTAGACACTCCAACGTGCGATGATTCCTTTACCTTCCCAGACACAGACAAGCATTGAGTTTGCGGCGGACTTGTTCCGCCAGGCCAGGCATGCGGTTGTACTGACAGGTGCAGGGTTTTCCACACCGTCTGGGATACCTGATTTTCGTTCCACAGGAACAGGTCTTTGGTCAAGGGATGAACCGCTGGAAGCTGCTTCGTTGAACACTTTTCGAACGAGGCCGGAACAGTTTTTTACGTGGTTTCGCCCGCTGGCCAGTCAGATATTTAATGCGCTTCCAAACCCTGCGCATCAGGCCCTGGCGGAGTTGGAAAAAATGGGGTACGTCACATCCATCATCACCCAAAACATAGATATGCTTCATCAAAAAGCAGGTTCGAAAAATGTAATTGAAATGCACGGCACACTGCACACTTTGACCTGTTCGCAGTGTTACCATCAAGTGCAGTCTGAGCCTTATCTTGTACCGTTTGTAGAGCAGGGCGTTCTTCCTGTTTGTCCAAAATGCGGACAACTCCTCAAGCCGGATGTCATCCTTTTTGGCGAACAACTGCCTCAGGCGGCGTGGTCCAGGGCTCAGCGGGATGCACGTCAGTGTGATGTGATGCTGGTAGCGGGGTCGTCATTGGAGGTTTTGCCTGTGGCTGGCTTGCCCATGCAGGCCCTGGATCGCGGCGCGCACCTGATCATTATTAACAATACGCCGACCTACTTAAATGTTCGCGCGGATATTGCGATTCTTGAAGATGTAGCCGCGGTCATTCCTGCGATCGCAAAGAAAGTATTAAATGGCTGAAATAAAAACCGAGCGGTTGGAGGGTTACCGTCGACTCATTGACATTGCTTGCGACCTCGCTTCCACCCTGGACCTGGATATTCTGCTCTCGCGAATTGTGCACGCTGCGGCTGAAATTAACGGCGCGGAAGCCGCATCCATTTTGTTGTATGATGATGCTTCCCGCCAATTGTATTTTCAGGTATCCACCAACATGGATGAATTCACGCGGCGCGGCCTGATCGTCCCGTTGGATGGAAGCATTGCAGGCTGGATCGTTAACAATCGTAAACCTGTACGCATCATGAATGCGCATGAAGACCCACGTTTTTTCCCAAATGTTGAAGCAATTACTGGATTGTTCACAGAATCCCTTCTTGGGATCCCGTTGGTGACAAAGAACAAGATTGTGGGCGTATTGGAGGTGTTGAACAAGAAGAAGGGCAAGTTTACAGATTCAGACCAATCCATGCTCCTGGTATTGGGAGCACAAGCCGCTGTTGCCATTGAGAATGCGCATTTGTTTCAGCAATCCGATCTGATCTCAGAATTTGTGCATGAATTGCGCACGCCCCTCTCCTCTCTTAGCACTGCCACATATTTGCTTTTGCGTCCAGAAATGTCCCGCGAACAACACGATCAGATCATTCATAACATCCATAATGAGACCATGCGATTGAATGCCCTGGCATCGTCTTTTCTTGACCTGGCACGGCTTGAATCAGGCCGTGTTCAATTTCGCAAGACCCTTTTTAATATCGCAGATCTTATGTATGAGTGCAAGGATGTCATGGCCCCCAAAGCCGTGAAAGACAATATCCAGCTCCGTGTGGAAACACTTGAACAGCTCCCCTTGCTCGAGGCTGACCGCGATAAGATGAAACAGGTGGTGTTGAATTTATTGAGCAATGCCATAAAGTACAACCGCCCCAATGGGACCGTGAGGCTGCGCGCAGAAGTAATAAATAATGACCTGGGAATATATATTCAGGATACAGGAGTGGGGATTCCTGATGAGGCCCTGCCGCATCTATTCGAAAAGTTCTACCGCGTGCGCGAACATGAAAACCGCGCATCTGGTACAGGCTTGGGGCTGTCCATTTGCAAGCAGATCATTCATGGGCATGGTGGACGCATGGAAGTGAAAAGCAAGATCGGTGTAGGGACGGTGTTCATGCTCTTTTTACCCAGGTCAGGCAAAACCCAGCCTCGTGAAGAAGAACAAGGTGTTACTGAAAAGCCAAATAAAAAACAATGATTTGACTTTTTAGCCCGAAGATTGTACACTAGAAAAAATAGTTTTTATCGATAATGTACTTGGAGGAAGAAGATGGCACAATTCCAATTCGTTATGAGAGCAGGTCCCACCCCAGGCGTGACCTTCCCTCTTGAGGGGGATCAACTTACCATTGGCCGCGATTCGTCCAACAGCGTCGCGATCAACGATGCTGAAGTTTCACGCAGACACTCGCGTCTTTCATTCCAGGGCGGCAAGTATGTGATTGAAGACCTAGGTTCCACCAATGGTACATTTGTTAACGGACAACGGCTTGCAGGGCCGGTTGTGCTAAAGGCCGGGGATGTGGTTTCGCTCGGCGAGCAAATCGTCCTAATGTATGATGCCGTCAATATGGATCCCGGCGCTACTGTGGTTGTATCGCGCAAGCCTACTCGCGTGGAACCACCACCCGCACAAGTTTCTGCACCGATTTATGCTTCCACCCCCGAGCCTTCGCCGTATGCCCCGCCTCCGCCGGTTGCCAAGAAAACCAACATGACCCCGATCTTCATTGGCGGTGGAGTTTTACTGTTCGTCTGCCTCTGCGCCTCCTTCTTCTGGTGGGTGGATGCGACCTTCCGTTGGTGTGTCTTCTTCCCCTTCCTGTCTGGTTGTTAATATAAGCTCAAATGCGCCCCGTGAGCCAGCCTCGCGGGGCGTTTTATTTTTCAAGACGGTAAAAATTGTTGCATGTTGTAAAATTACTCATCTTTGATAGAATTAAATTGATACACGCCTTGTATGCATGCAAATAAGAACAATGGAATGATGGTCATGTCCAAATCTCTGAACCTAACCTCCCCAACCTGGGGCACAAATACAAAACTGGTTGTTGCCCTCACTGTTGTTGTGATTGTTGGTGCGTTGCTGGTCAATTTCCAATTTATTATCAGCCCTTTATTGATCGCACTGGTACTCGCGTACCTATTTCATCCCGTGGCTGATTTTATTCAGAGGAGGTTGCGCTTTTCCTGGAACGCATCCGTGGTTGTCATCTATCTCTTTATCATCATCCTTTTGCTCGGCCTGCTAACTGTAGGCGGTGTGGGATTGGTGCAGCAGATCCAAAGCCTTGTCATCATCCTGCAGGACGCGCTAAGAACACTGCCGCAACTCATTGAAAACATCTCGGGACATGTGTATCAGTTTGGACCTTTCAAACTTGATTTCAGTGCATTGGACTTGAACGACCTCAGCACCCAAGTGCTTGGCATGGTCCAACCTTTACTAAGCCGTACAGGTACATTGCTTGGTACCGTGGCAGAGAGCGCCGCAAACTTCCTTGGCTGGACGTTGTTCGTCATCCTCGTCTCATACTTTGTGCTGGCGGAAAGCGGCGGTTTGCGGAACCGCATCGTCATAGTGGATATTCCCGGTTATTCACATGACCTGGGCCGCCTCAGCCGCGAACTCGGACGCATTTGGAATGCATTTTTACGCGGACAGATTATCATCTTCCTCCTCACTGTCACTATATACTCGATTGTGCTCAGTATCCTGGGCGTGCATTATGCCATCGGTCTTGCATTCCTGGCAGGGCTTGCGCGTTTTGTCCCTTACGTTGGTCCTGCGGTCAATTGGGTGATACTTGTTCTCGTATCATATTTCCAGGCCTATAAACTGTTGGGGCTTTCGCCCTTCTATTACACATTGCTAATTCTGCTCATCGCGCTTTTCATCGACCAGATCTTCGATAATATTGTTTCACCCCGCATTCTTTCAGATGCGCTTAAAGTTCACCCTGCCGCGGTACTGGTCGCCGCCATCGTCGCTGCCAATTTACTTGGCATTCTCGGTGTGGTTGTGGCCGCCCCTATTCTTGCCACTGCCACCCTCTTATGGAAATACACCATGCGGAAAATGCTGGATTTGGATCCCTGGCCCGAGGAGGAATCTCATCAACCGCCGCCTCAACCCGGCTCGCGCCTCCTCGTCTTGATCCGCCGCTTCCTTCGCAACCTCAGGCTGAAACTAAAAAGCCGAAAATGAAGCTACCCGTATCATTGTTTTAATAACCAGATTAACCAAGGAGAATGACATGAGCAACAATAGCGACGAACCCCTCACCGGCACGATCGCAGAGACCGAAAATTTCCTCGCCTGGAAAGCCGAAGAACCCGATGGTGAAGTCACCTATCATATCGAATTGAACAATGTCACCGTCCATTTCTTTGAAGAAGAATGGACTGAATTCCTGCTGCTTGCGCGTGAATTATTAAAATAAATATGGAAGATATGGGGTTTGGCGGATGGCTGTCAGAACCAATATCTAAGTTCTATTGGGTTAATTAATCTTGCAATCAAATAAAAAATATTTTGCCACTGCCTGGTGCTTAAGTATTCCATTCAGTTATTTTGTGTTTGGCTTCTTAAGTAACTACTATTCTTCTTATATTGGGATCGTCCTGCTTGTGCTTCTGGCTCATTCTGTGGCAGGCATGTTTTTTTTCTACCTGCTTGGCAGGATAAGAGATAAATATCAGTCCCAGCCGGTTGACCTGGATATTTCACTCGCCTTGTTCGTTATTCTGACTGTCTTCGCGCTGGCCATGTTCAGGATGGCGAAGGGGTTTCCCAGTCTGTATCACGCGGATTTTTATCATCTTGAAATAATCCAATGGATTTACTTTTCTATTGCGCTTGTCCTGGCTTTGCCGCTATTCGCATGGACTTTATCCATGGCAAGGCGGAAAAAGTTAAACCAAACCGGTCTCTATAGATTTGTGGACGAAAACCTGAGTGGCTTGATACTCGCGTTTTTTTTCTTTTCTGTGTACATCATTTTCGTCTCCATATTCAATCAGCCCGCCTTCGATGTGGACGATATTTTTTTCGACGCAGATGGCAACCTCTGGCGCTGGCGGTTTGCAACGGAGAATTACCGTGATTATTACTGGCGCTCGGTACATCCTTTTGTATTGATCATCATCCGCCCATTGGTTTCACTGATTGGCATCTTCCTTAGGGGCGATACGCTTCACGCCACATTCGTACTGGTTGCCTTTGCGGGTGCGCTGTGTGTTTTCCTTGTCTGGTATTTTGTAAAGCAGGTAATCGGGAATTCGCTGTATGCCCTGCTCATCGCTTCGTTGTTTGGTGCCTCCGCCGCGCAGCTTGTGTTTAGTTCCCTGATCGAAACATATATTTTTTTAGCGGCAGTCGCATTGACTTTCATTGTTTTATTGCTCAAGGACAAGCCGCTCTTTGCATTGGTTATCGCAGGGCTTGTCGCTTTTGGCATTACCATCTCAAATTTTGGACAAACTGTCATTGCACATCTGCTTATCAAACGCGACATCAAACAATGGGTCAAATATGGTTTAATCGTTGCTGCGCTGGTCATCCCTTTGAATGTGCTGAATAATTTTGTGTACCCCAATTCACAGCCATACTTTTTTGATCTCTCAACCTATAATGGCGAAGGGCATAATTCCTTTCCTCCGACCGTTCAGCGAGGCGAGTATTTGGCGCGTGTGATGTTCCTGCACAGCATTGTTGCTCCTGAGCCTCTGATCCTTGAAGAGGAAACCCCCTTTCTAAAAGTATGGATGTTCAGGGCCTCCATCAAAAAAGACCCTATGCGCATCGCTCAATATGAAACGTGGTTCGATACATCCATTGCATATACCTGGCTTGTTTTCATTTTACTGGGCGGAGTGCTTTTCCTGAAAAATTTTAGGAAGCAGGATAATCGTTTCCTTTTCACCTTTATTCTGCTTCTGCTATTCGAATTTGCACTTCACATGCAATATGGAAAGGATGTCTTTCTCTACTCCGCCAATTGGACTTATGCCTTCATCCTTTTCCTCGCCCTGGCATGGCGGGAACTCGCCAATAAAAAATGGTTTCAAATTTCCCTGCTGGTGTTTATTGCGCTTTTACTTGTGAATAACTCCCGCTTGATATTTACCATGTTGAGCACCTCGGCCTTGCATATCAACTGATCTTCGTATTATCTATTAAACAACAAAAACGACAGCCATATTGAGTGGCTGCCGTTTTTGTTTGAATTTACTATTTCCTGCCCTTTAACTCATCGCGCAGGATAAGACTCATGACCACACTTACGAAACTGATCACCAAACTGCCAAGTACTGCCTGCCAGAAACCGTCCACGGTGAAGCCGATGCCGAACGATTGCGCGATCGTGCTGGTTAGCAAAAGCAGGGCAGTGTTGATCAGAATGCTGAACAAACCCAATGTGAGAATGATGAGCGGGCAGGTCAGGAACTTCAGCAGAGGGCGCACCAGGGCATTGAGCAGGCCAAAGATGAGTGCCAGCCAGAGAATGCCCGTCCATACACCGCTGAATTGAATGCCCGGCACGATCTGCACTGCCACATATAAGGCGATTGCGTTGATTGCCCAGCGTATCAAGAATTTTGTCATTCGTACTCCTTTCCTTATGGTTAAATCTATGCAAAACGATCCATATAACAAATACGGAAAATATATCAGAAAGTTGCCTGCATCCAGATCAAGGTGCGGAGAGGCTTGAAACCCGCAGCGCGGATGGCGTTGTCAAACTCGCTGACTGGGAATTCCAACGCAATTTTTGGATGTACATGAAATAACTCGCGTCGTGCCTGTATCAGCAATGCCGTCAACGCCTCAGGGTCGGACTTTTCGCCTGCTGCCGCATAAAGAGACTCGCCTCGCCCGCTGGGAATCCACGAGAGTGTTGCTTGCAGGGAACCCTTCCGCACCGCCGCCCATTGACGGGTGTTCATATCCACGAAAAGCAGATACAACCAATTCCACAAACCAGGTCGAAGGGAGTTGAAATTCCAGTCGCGGTGCCAGGCTAGGGAGTCGGGGTAGAGGCGCGTGAGCCAGTTGAGTTGAGTCTGCCAGAAGTGAGGATGTCTGTTTGTGAGGGCGATGTCCGTTTCCCGTCCCGGAGCATGCAGGTCAGTGGCAGCCTGCCAGGAGGTGCGCTGGGCGCGTTTGGTAAATCCGAGTCTGGTGTAAAGCTCTACTGCTTCGGGGTTGTCATCGCGGACATGAAGCCAGATATTGTTCACTTTTTTTTCACGGGCATGCTGCATGGCACGTTCGGTGAGCGCGCGGCCAATCCCCTTGCGGCGGTGTGACGGATGAACAGCGACATTGGCAATCAGGTAGATGCGTTGCTTGTTATGCCGAAATGGGACGAGACTGGCGTTGCCGATGATCTGTCCGTTTTCCTCCCAAATGTAGCCGGTGAGCGGAAGCGACGTGGCGTCAGCGGCACGGTTCGCCAACTGAATAAATGAATTTTCGCCGCCTGCGCGGCGCAATTCCTGCACATAGCGTTTGCCTTCGCTGTCCATTGTGTTGGAGAAGCACAATTCAATGAGGTCTGCCACGGTGGGCAGATCTCGTAATATGCTAAGCGGACGCAGGTTGGGATGCTGCTCCCTGTTCGCAGGTATGGTGATGGACGCCATGCGGTTATTATAGCCGTTTATTCTTATACATCTCTTATGCCGCATTGTCATTTCGTCAATGCGGCTTTTGTTATAATATCGCAGTTATGCAGGACGAGCTATCATCTTGTCCTGCGGAGGATAAACCCATGATGAGATTTGACCGATTTACCGAGAGAGCCCAGGAAGCCGCACAACGTGCCGCGGAAATCATTCAGCGCTATGGACATAACCAGATTGATACCGAGCATATCCTGCTGGCTTTAATCGAGCAGCCCGGCGGTGTGATCCCCCAAATCCTTGAAAAATTAAATGTGAGCGCAGAGACGCTGAACGAGCGGCTGGATGCGACCCTGCGCGCCAGCCCGAAGGCGAATATCTTTGGCGGCGGCGCAGGGCAGATCTTCATTACGCCTCGCGTCAAGCGGATCATTGATCTTGCAAACGAGGAGGCGAATCGCCTGAAAGATGAATACATTTCCACAGAGCATATCTTTCTTGCGATTCTCACTGAGCGCAACACCCCCGCCGCCCGCATTTTGGAAAGCGCCGGGCTGACGCGCGACCGCGTCTATGATGCCGTTCAGGATCTGCGCGGCGGACAACGCGTGACCGACCCGCAGGCGGAAACAAAATACCGCACCCTCGAAAAATACTCACGTGACCTGACCCAACTGGCACGCGAAGGCAAACTTGACCCTGTCATCGGCCGTGATAAAGAGATTCTACGGCTCATTCAAATCCTGTCCCGCCGTACCAAGAACAACCCTGTGTTGATCGGCGAAGCGGGCGTAGGCAAGACCGCCATCGCCGAAGGACTCGCGCAGAAGATTGCGACCAATGATATCCCAGAGATATTGAGCGGCAAACGCGTGGTGGCCCTGGATTTGGGCGCGATGATCGCAGGTTCCCGCTTCCGCGGCGAGTTTGAAGAACGCCTCAAGGCTGTCATGGACGAGGTCCAACGTGCAAAGGGCGATGTTATCCTGATGATTGATGAGTTGCACACGGTTGTCGGTGCGGGTGCGGCACAAGGCGCCATGGACGCGAGCAATATGCTCAAACCTGCTTTGGCGCGCGGCGAATTGCAATGCATTGGTGCGACCACTCTGGATGAGTTCCATAAACATATCGAAAAGGATGCCGCGCTTGAACGCCGCTTCGCTCCCATCTACGTGGACGAGCCGAGCGTGGACGATACGATCAAAATGCTGCAAGGTTTGCGTGACCGTTATGAGGCGCATCACAAAGTTCATTTTGCGGATGAGGCTCTCGTCGCCGCTGCCCGCCTGGCAGACCGCTATGTGACAGATCGCCATTTGCCGGACAAGGCCATAGACCTGATGGACGAAGCCGCCGCGAAATTGCGCGTGGCGCTTTATTCCATGCCGCCTGATCTTAAGGCAATGAAAACCGATATTGACAAAACCCACGCTGAAGAAGAACAGGCTGGTTTGGAGCGCGATTACGAACGCGCTGCCCAGAAGAAAGCCGAGCGTCTGCGCCTCGAACAGGAATACAGCACCAAACGCGATAAATGGGAAGCGGAGCACCAGCTCGATGAAGTTGTGGATGTGGACGATATTGCTTCAGTCGTTCATCAATGGACGGGCATCCCTGTGACGCAAATGCTCGAAACTGAATCCGAGAAACTCTTGCATATGGAAGCGCGTTTGCATGAGCGTATTATTGGCCAGGAAGATGCCATCCATGCAATTTCAGATGCGATTCGCCGTGCGCGTTCCGGTCTGAAAGATCCAAGACGCCCAATCGGTTCATTTATTTTCATTGGCCCTTCGGGTGTTGGTAAAACCGAACTTGCCAAAGCCCTCGCATGGTTTATGTTCGACGATGAAGAGGCGCTTGTTCGCATTGATATGTCTGAATATCGTGAACAGCATACCGTCAGCCGCCTGTTTGGGGCGCCGCCCGGATACGTCGGTTATGAGGAAGGCGGCCAACTCACAGAAGCAGTCCGCCGCAGACCCTATCGCGTGGTCCTCTTTGATGAAATCGAAAAGGCGCACCCGGAAGTCTGGAATGCTCTCCTTCAAATTTTGGATGACGGCCGTTTGACGGATGGTCAGGGCAATGTGGTGGACTTCCGCAACACGGTTCTCATCATGACCTCGAACCTGGGCACTGAATACGTGACCAAAGGCGGCACTTTGGGCTTTCTCACCCAAAAAGCGGATGATGACGAACGCGCCATGCACGATAAGATCGAGAAGGCTCTCAAGGGCGCCTTCCGACCCGAGTTCCTCAATCGTGTGGACGAGACGATTATGTTCTCCCCGCTCTCCATTAAACAGATGGAGGAAATCGTTGTGCTGCAAATGAAGGAAGTGCAGGATCGTTTGAATGAGCACGACATCTCCGTCCAGTTGACGGATGCTGGACGCGTCTGGCTTGCCACGGAAGGTTATGATCCAGCGTTCGGCGCGCGTCCATTGCGCAGAGCCATCCAAAAATATGTTGAGAGTCCGCTTTCAGTGGAATTGCTCGGCGGCAAGTTCAAGGATGGCGCTGTGGTGATCGTGGATGTGGACGCTAAGGAGAACAAGATCATATTCCACAACACCGCGACGACGGCAACCAAAAAAACCAGGCAAAAAGTGGAAGCGTAAGGGAAATGGAAATAGCGCGAGACTGTGATCTCGCGCTATTTTTTTACCCAAATTCCTTAATCTCTTTTTCAGTGAAGCACGGTATTATCGGTAATCTTTGTGGAGCAGAGGAAAAATGGCAGAAAACAAATTAGGTACAACTGTAATTGTGATCGGGATCGCTGCTTTATTATGCTGTCTCTGTGTGCTCCTGGCCGGGATGGCCGGAGTTGGGTATTACGCGTTTGTCCAGGTTACACCGACAATAACAAGTGGCCCAACCAACACCTTGGAACTCTTCCGCCCACCGGCAGATACGATCTCAACTGAAACCATTCAAACACTGATTCAATCCACTGTTCCTGAAAACGACGTGTATGAACTGGCTTGCCGTTTACAAGACAAGTGTAATGTTTCCAAAACTTTACCCGCGCCTGCCGTGCCATTAACTGTCGGCACAACCCAGAAGTTCTGGTTGATCAATGCGGACACCAACAATAATTTTCAAATAGACGCCACCTTGCTTTACATCACGCCTCTGACCTATTTTTGGGCGGAAAAAGGTGTGGATGTCAATGAAAAAGATATGAAAGCCCTAATGGATGAATTTGATAAAAAGATCATCCCAACCGACCGCGAGTTTTTCGGCAGTGAATGGACGCCGGGCGTGGACAATGATCCGCATATCTATGTTTTATATGCGGGCAATCTTGGCAGTAATATTGGCGGGTATTATTCTTCGTCGGATGAATACAACCCGGTGGTGCGTCAATATTCCAACGGGCATGAGGCATACGTGCTGACCAGCTCCCAGCCTCTTGGCGACCAGTATGCTTACAGCACACTGGCGCATGAGTTCGTCCACATGATCCAATGGCCTACAGACCGCAATGATGTCTCCTGGATCAATGAGGGATTTGCCGAACTCGGGGCATTTTTGAACGGCTATGATGTCGGCGGTGCCGATTGGGCTTATGTCCAAACGCCAGACCTGCAATTGAATGACTGGGCCACCAATGATTCCCCTGATTTTGGCTTGCACTATGGACAAAGTTTCCTGTACCTCACCTACTTCCTTGACCGCTTTGGCGAAAAAGCCACGAAAGCATTGACCGCCAATCCTGAAAATGATCTGGCCAGTGTGGATGATACCCTCAGGACGCTTAATGCCACTGATCCTCAAACAGGCAGGGTAATTACTGCAGATGATGTTTTTATGGATTGGGCCGCCGCCTTATATTTAAAGGATGGCAACGTGGGAGATGGACGCTACACCTATCACAACTATGCCGATGTCCCACAGACTTCAGCCACAGAAACGATTACCAAGTGTCCGCAAGCGCCGATTACACATGATGTTCATCAATACGGCATCGACTATATTAATATCTCATGTGCGGGCGATCATACACTCACCTTCACAGGCTCTACCGCGATTCATATGCTGCCTGTTGACCCGAATTCCGGCTTGTACGTATTTGCCACAAATTTGGGCAACGAATCGGATATGACCCTGACGCGCGAATTTGATTTTACAAATGTCAGTGGCCCCGTGGCGTTTTCATTCAGCACATGGTATGACCTTGAGAAAGATTACGATTATTTATTTCTTGAAGTCTCTGAAGACGGTGAACATTGGCAGATCATCACCACGCCTTCGGGAACGGGAGATAACCCATCCGGGAATTCATATGGCTGGGGCTACAATGGCAAAACCAATCACTGGATACGTGAAGATGTCGATCTTTCACAGTATGCCGGCAAAAAGGTACAGCTGCGTTTTGAATACGTCACAGATGCGGCGGTCACAGGCGAAGGCTTTTTACTCGATGATGTCTCAGTTGACGCGGTCAATTACAAGTCCGATTTTGAATCCGATGATGGTGGTTGGATTGCAGCAGGCTTTTTACGTGTTCAAAATATCATCCCCCAAAATTTCAGGCTGTTGCTGATCACGAAAGGCGCGGATACGAGCGTGCAGACGATTGAACTGAGTTCCGATCAAACAGCAACGGTTCCGCTTTCGTTGAAGGATGGCGAGGAAGCGACTTTGATCGTGACTGGCACAACCCGTTACACTCGAAAAAATACAACATATCAAATAGAAATCCGGTAGTATGAATTTATTATCTACTTCATTATCTACTTCATTTTTTCGCGGAAATCGTAAATGCCATCGTTGACAGCCCAGCGCGCCTGACAGGCTGGGCAGAGCAGGTGGTCCATTTCCTCCTGCAAATTTCTCCTTCCACATTCAGGGCATTTGAACAGGTCGATCACATTCAAGGATATTTCAATGTTTTGAGATTCGCCTTTTACTTTTGCCTTCAAAAATACACTGGGCGTGAACTGCCAGAGCGCGCCTGTAGGTTGGAATAATCCATCCAGCGCGGCGAGCAGTTTCGCAGGGACGAGGCGCTTCAATAAACCAAGGCGGAAATGTGAAACGGTGACTATCTTTTCAACGGAAAAACCGAGTTCGCCAAGCCAGTTGCGGATGGCTTTGGGATGGAAGTCGAAATTCAATTTGACGAATTCCACAGGCTCAAGGGTGAACGGATCCCAATCCTGTTTTCCAAGCCAGTAGCGAAAAATGGATTTGAAATTTAATTTATTCGCAAATTCGAGGATAAAGACGGCGTTCGGCTGTAATATATTGCGGATCTGGCTTAATGCCTTTGGCGCGTCTGCCATATGGTGCAGGGCGCGGATCATCGTGGCAGCATCAAATAACCGGTCGATAAAAGGGAGGCGGTAAATATCCGCAGCCACGTAGATATACCGGTCGGAACGTCCCAATCTTTGCCGGGCTTGTGCCAGTTGTGTGGTCGAATAATCCAACAGGACTATGCGCTCAAAACCTGCATAGCGCGCGGTGTTGCGTCCCGCGCCTGCGCCGAGTTCGAGCATGAGCTCCCCGTTTTTGGGGAGCATTCTTTTTAAGGCAATGGCTTCGGCGCGATCTTCATATTCGCGCCCGCCCTGCTCCCAAAAGGATTGTTGATAATCGGAGCCTTCGTAATTACAAACGGGGGGAAGGTTGGTCATGACCCTGGAACTATCTGCCTACCGCGCGATAGGTGAAGCCCATTTCCTTCATCAATTTCGGGTCGTAAATATTACGCCCATCATAGATGACCGGGGACTTAAGCAGGCCTTTCATCTTTTCGAGATCAAGCTGCTTGAACTCATTCCACTCCGTGACGACCATCAGCGCGTCGCAATCCTTCGCCATTTTATATGGATCATCGAACATGTTCACCGCCGGCAAAATGGGCCGGGCAACATCCATTGCCACAGGGTCATAGGCGTGGACTCTTGCGCCCGCCTTGACCAGGGCTTCGGAAATATCGATCGAGGGCGCGTCGCGCATATCATCGGTGTTGGGCTTGAACGCCAGGCCAAGCAGACCGATGGTTTTGCCTTTTAGACTCCCGCCGATCATTTTTTCAACATGCTGTACTGCCGCCTTGCGGCGGTCATAATTTACTTCCATCACGTCATTCAGAATACGCGGATTAAGTCCCTTTTCCTTTGCCATGAATGCCAGCGCTTCCACGTCTTTGGGGAAGCATGAACCGCCCCAGCCAAGGCCTGCATCCAAAAAGTGACGGCCAATGCGCGCGTCGTAACCCATGCCTGCCGCAACTTCCTTCACATCCGCGCCGACGAGTTCGCACAGGTCAGCCAGTTCATTCATGAAGGAGATTTTTGTGGCCAGGAATGCATTGCTGGCGTACTTGATCATTTCCGCTGTACGCAGGTCTGTAATGACAATCGGTGCGCGTAACGGCAGATGTAAATGAGCAACCTTATTGGCGGCCTCCCTGTCCAATGAACCGATCACGGTGCGGTGTGGGCTCATAAAGTCGGTGATGGCGGAACCTTCGCGCAAAAATTCGGGACAGGAGACCACGGCAAATTCCATCTGTTTGGGCTGGGCGCCCTTCACAATGTCTGCCACCCAGTCACCGGTTCCGATCGGAACCGTGGATTTGTTGATGATGACCAGGGCTGAAGTCATATTCTCCGCTATGGATTTGGCGGCGGCGGCCACATATTGCAGGTCCGCTTCGCCGTTTGAGCCTGAGGGAGTTCCCACTGCGATGAAGGCATATTCTGCGTTTTTCAAGGCTTCCTTATAGGAGATTGTAAATGAGATGCGTCCCGCATCGACGTTGCGCTTGACCAGTTCATCCAGCCCTGGTTCATAGATCGGCATGATGCCTTTCTTGAGATTCTCCACCCGTTGTTCGTTCACATCCAGCGCGGTGACGCGGTTGCCGAGATCGGCAAAACACGCGGCAGTAACCAGGCCGACGTATCCCACGCCGACGACACAAATTTGTTTCATAAGTTTTCCTCTTGATTGAAAAGTTTCTTGAAATGAACCATAATCATTATGCTCTGCTTGTTCAGTAATTTTGAGATTCTACCAGTTCAAGCAGGTCCATGGGCTTTGGTCATGAATGCAACCTTTGCCGACGGCTTGAATATACTACGTCTCATAAACACGGGCAATGAGTATAATCACAGCATGAGATTGCTTTTTGTAACCGATGCCCGTTCCCCCATTTCACAGAATTGGATCCGTTATTTTGCCGAACGAGGCGACGAGATATATATCGCCTCCACATTTCAATGTGAATTGGATTTTCCCGTTAAGCGGCTGGAGTTTATACCGGTTGCCTTTAGCGCCGCCAAAAAGCAGACTTCACGCCCCGGCTCCGCCTCGTCGCGGACCCTGGGCCTGCGTACCCTTTTCAGACAGTGGTTCGGCCCCCTGACCATTCTCCGCTCGGCGAAAAAATTACGCGCCTTTATTCAGGAAGTTAAACCCGATATTGTCCATGCCATGCGCATTCCTTATGAGGGCATGTTGACAGCATCGGCGCTGAAAGGCGGACGGGCGGCCAAAGGTATATCGCGACCACCATTCGTTGTATCCACCTGGGGCAATGACTTTACCTTGCACGCCCCGTCCACGCCTTTGATGAGGCGCTACACACGCTTGACGATGAGCAAAGTCCATGCTTTGCATGCGGATGTGGAACGCGATGTGCGCCTTGCGCGGGAATGGGGTCTCAGCGAGGAAAAAGCCACTTTGGTGGTGCCGGGTAACGGTGGAATCCGAAGCGATGTTTTTTATCCAGCGAAAGGACCTGTGAAGAAGCCTGTCATCATAAATCCGCGCGGAGTCCGTCCTTATGTCCGCAATGATTCTTTTTTCAAGGCCATCCCGCTTGTACTTGCAAAACGAAGGGATGCGCGTTTTGTTTGCTCATCCATGCAGGGCGAGGCGCAGGTGCTGGGGTGGATCGGGGAATTGAAGATCGAGGATGCTGTGGAGTTGCTCCCGCTGGTTTCGCATACTGAAATGGGGGAAATTTTTCGCAGCGCGCAAATTGTGGTTTCGCCGAGCGAGCATGATGGCACGCCGAATTCATTGATCGAAGGCATGGCTTGTGGATGTTTCCCGATTGCGGGTGATTTGGAATCTGTCCGCGAGTGGATCACGCATGGACAGAATGGCTTGCTTGTTAACCCAAACGACCCGCAGTCCATTGCAGATGCGATCCTGCTCGGCCTGGAAAGAGAAGACCTGCGACAGGATGCCGCAGGTCTCAATGCAAAAATTATCTCCGCCCGCGCGGACTATGGCGTGAATATGTTGCGCGTGCAGGAATTCTACAAAGCCGTAATGAGGGTCGAGTAGCGCCGCATGTTTTTAGCGGGGCGGATCGAGGCCGCGAATTACACCTCTCGCGGCGTTCGCAGTGTTTCCAACTGGTGGCGCAATTCGATGCGGCGTGAATCCGCCGAGTGGCGGATATCGTTCATAAAACCCTGTCCGCGGTCGCGCAATTGGGTGCGCAGGTTTTCACCAGACTCAGGCGCCAGCAGCAAAGCCAATACCGCGCCAACCAACCCGCCGACAAAAATCCCCATCAAAAAGCCAAACATTCTTCGCATGGGTGTTTCTCCTTCATGGAAATGTGATAGTTTTTGAAATAAAGTTCTGATAAATTTATTATAGGCGAAAAAACAAATTTGTGGAATAATGTAGCCTCCCGCACGTATCCAAACGAACGTGACGGCGTTAAATCAATCAAACCGAAATCGCGTGCATATTCAGGGGTGTCAGCACGAGATCCCGCACATCTCAACAAGAGATAAATGAAATGTGCGGGGCAAGAGCGGACTCTACCTTGATCGGAGGGTACCATGTCAACTGTAGCACCAGTCTTAATTAGTACGTCACAACACACTTCGCGTAAAAAAGTCACTACGCTTTCGTTCCGCCAGAAGAAGGAACGCGGCGAGGTGATCACCATGCTCACTGCCTATGACTATCCCACCGCACTGGCGATGGACAAGGCAGGTATTGATTCCATCCTTGTGGGCGATTCGCTCGCGATGGTGGTGTTGGGTTATGAAAACACCTTGCCTGTCACCATGGAGGAAATGCTCCATCACGCGCGTGCGGTTTCCCGCGGGGCAAAAAACTCCCTGCTCATTGGCGATATGCCTTTCATGTCCTATCAGGTCTCTGTGGAAGAAGCTGTGCGCAATGCAGGGCGCTTCTTACAGCAGGGCGGTATGGATGCTGTCAAACTTGAAGGCGGCCGCGAGCGTGCGGATGCTGTCCGCGCGATTGTGGGCGCAGGCATTCCCGTCATGGGTCACCTTGGGCTCACGCCGCAATCTGTCCATCAACTTGGCGGATTCCGCACGCAGGGCAAAACTGCTTCTACCGCAAAACGTCTGCTTGAGGATGCAAAAATTCTTGAAGATGCAGGTGCATTCAGCCTCGTGCTTGAATCTGTGCCTGCGCGATTGGCGGATTTGATCTCGAAGAAAATTTCCATTCCCACCATTGGCATCGGCGCGGGCGCAGGCTGCGATGGGCAGGTTCTGGTCGCGCATGACCTGCTTGGTTTGTTCGAGCGCTTCACGCCCAAGTTCGTCAAGCAATATGCGAATTTCCATGCCGAGATGAACAAGGCTTTCACTGATTACATTGATGACGTTGAAAGCAAACGCTTTCCCGCCGTCGAACACACTGTTGAAATGATGGATGAAGAATGGGAAGAGTTTCAAAAGGAAATCCAATAATCTGATGTCATTGCAAGGTGGGTGGTCGAGGAGCGCTCTTTGCATATCGAGACCCAGTCCGACGTGCGCCATGCAGCGGTAAGCCATCCCCAACTTGATATAGAGATTGCTGCGCCGAAGAGCGGCTCGCAATGATATGTGACTGGTAAATAGAATGAAACAGGATGTTTTATTAGTTGGCACGGGCGCCTTAGCCACTTTGTTCGCGGCGCGATTAAGTGAAGCGGGCCATGCTGTGTCCATGCTTGGCACGTGGCAGAGCGGATTGAAGGCGCTTCAGGAAGATGGCGCGCGCATCCTGGATGCAAATGGGAAGGAACGCGCGTACCAAGTTCATGCGACGGATGATCCGCGTCAGGTGAGCGGCGCGAAGGTTGCGCTTGTGCTGGTCAAATCCTGGCAAACGGAACGTGCAGCGCGTCAACTAAAAGAATTGCTTGCGGATGATGGACTCGCAACCACTCTCCAGAATGGACTCGGCAACCGCGAAACGCTCATGCGCGACCTCGGACCTGCCCGGGTTTCGTTGGGCGTTATCACCACTGGGGCGACCCTGCTCGAGGCGGGTCTGGTGAAGACGGGCGGAGAGGGGGATATTTCACTCGAGCAGAATCAGGCTCTCGGTCCGCTGGAGGCGATCCTGCGGTCATCCCATTTCAATTTGCAAATTGTGGATGACGCTCAATCGCTTGTCTGGGGCAAGCTGGTCATCAATGCAGCGATCAACCCGTTGACGGCGTTATTGCGCATCCCAAATGGTGAGTTGTTGTCGCGTCCGCTGGCTCGCAAAGTAATGTCTGCTTTGGCGCGTGAGACGGCGAAAGTGGCCAGGGCGGAGCAGGTGCATTTGCCTTTCAGTGATCCCGTGGCTGCAGTGGAGGATGTCGCGCGCAAGACGGCGGCTAATCATTCATCCATGTTCCAGGATGTGCTTCGCCGCGCTCCGACTGAAATTGATGCGATCTGCGGCGCGGTGGTGATGCGCGGCAGGAAGCACGGCATTCGCACGCCATTTAACTATGCCTGTTGGCAATTGGTGCGGGCGATACCCTCGAGAAACTAATGCGCCGCACATGCAGGAATGGCATATACAAAAAGGGTGACATTCATCCATATTAGTGTGTGACTTCGTCTATGCACTTCCTAAAATCCGCATGGTAAGATAAAGAAAACTTTATCGTTTGGAGGCATTCCATGCGCAAGCTGATCGTTTTTTTTGTATTGGGGGTGATGTTTGTATTTCCATCTTTTGCATCTGCACAAAATAATGCGATCATTTCCAGCGTGACCGTACAGCTATGGCCTGAATATGACCAGCCCAGTATGCTGGTGATCACAGATTTCCAAATTTCCGCAAACACATCATTGCCAGCGGATTTGACCTTTCGTATTCCGCAGCAAGCAAACCTGATCGCAGTGGCCTCTCTGACAAGCGATGGTAGTTTGTTGAACGCCGTGTTTGATGGGCCAAAAACGCAGGGAGACTGGCAGTCCTTCACCCTGACAGTCAGTGAGAACACAGACTATCGTTTTGAATATTATCAACCGCTTACATTTGACGGCAACCAGCGCAGCTTTTCCTATTTATGGGATGGGGCATACGCAGTGGATGAATTCCATGCGCTTGTGCTGGAACCCACGGATGTAACCTCTTTTTCGATGACTCCCACTTATAAATCCATTGTCCAGAATAATGGCGGCAATTATTACGACAGCGGCATCCTAAAACTTGCCAGCGGAGAACAATTTTCCTTAAACCTTCAATATGAAAAGACCGGCAATACATTGGTTGTGCCGCCGCAGGGGATTCAACCGGCCGCGCCGGTGGATGAAAGTACGCCGGGGCGCGTGTCGCTTAACAATTCCCTGCCTTATATTATCGGCGGTTTTGGGATGGTATTGATCGTTGGCGGTATCGTGTATTATTGGCAGGCAGGACGCTCTTCTTCCAAAAAATCAAGGCGCAGATCACGCGTTCATGAAAAGCATGATGACGATGAGGATGCATATTGTCCGCAGTGCGGCACACGTGCAAAACCCAGCGATCGTTTCTGCCGAGTGTGTGGCGCGCGCTTGCGGCAGCAGGAAGAGTAAAGAGCAAACCCTAAAGGTTTTTGATAACCCTTGGGGTCTGTAAGTGAAAATATATGAACCAGACCTCTCTCAATGTCATCTACTTTCTTTACGGCCTTGCCTTTTTCAGCATGGGCTTGCTGGTGGCAATGGAAGGCGGCCGTTCCACGGATGCGCGTTTGAGGATGGCGCTGCGTCCGCTGGCGGGATTTGGGCTTGTCCACGCGGCGCATGAATGGCTGGAAATGTACAAGATCATGGGGCATTTTAGCGATCTGTTTTCCACCATTTATCCCATGATTGCGCTGTCACTATTGGCTTTTTCCTTTCTTTCACTGGCCGCATTTGGTTCCTATCTCGTGTTGGGAAGCGAATCCACCTGGCGGGTGAGTCTTATCATTCCTCTCGCATTGGAAGCCGTCTGGGTTTATGGCTTGCTGACCTTCAAAAGTATGTATGTCCTTAAAGACATTTACCTCATTGCCGATGTCTGGACGCGTTATTCGATTGCCATCCCTGCCGGCCTGCTTGCCGCGGCTGGACTTGTGGTGCAGCAACGCGCGTTTCGCCGCGCGGGGCTTGTCAGTTTTGGGCGCGACAGTCTCTGGGCTTCGGTTGCGTTTGGCTGGTATAGTCTGATCGGTCAGATCTTTACTACGCCGAGCAAGTTACCCCCGTCCACATTTCTGAACTCCGAATTGTTTTTGGATACCTTTGGTTTTTCCGTCCAGTTATTGCGGGCGGTCACAGCCATTTTTGCATCGGTATTTGTCATCCGCTTTTTACGCGCTTTTCAGGTGGAAAATGATCGCAAGATCGCAGATTTACAGGAGGAACGTTTGCACGAGTCGCGCGAGCGTGAAGAACTGCGCGCTGAGTTATTCAGAAAAATAGTTGCCGCACAGGAAGCCGAAAGGCAGCGCATAGCACGTGACCTGCATGATGAAACAGGTCAATCCCTCACGGCGATAGGCATGGGGCTGCGTGGTCTTTCAGACGAACTTAAATCTCGAAGAGGACAGACTGACACTCTTCATGAGTTACAAGTCCTCACATCTGACTCCTTAAGGGAATTGCAGCGCATCATTTCGGACCTCAGGCCTGCGCACCTCGACGACCTGGGTTTATCCGCCACCTTGAGATGGTATGCAAGCCGCCTGCAGGAGATGGCACGCCTTAAAATCAAGGTGGCTATTGAAGGCGAAGAACATGATCTGGATGAAACCGTGAAGATTGCCATCTTCCGTATTATTCAAGAGGCGTTGAATAATATTATCAAACACGCGCAAGCCAGTAGTGTGAGTGTAAGCCTGGATTACAAGGAGAAATCCGCGTATATCCTGGTGCGTGACAACGGCATCGGCTTCGATATGGATGCGGTTAAGAATCGCATTGGACGCGTTTCGCTTGGTTTGGCGGGGATGGCGGAGCGCGCCGCTCTGCTGGGCGGGACCGTAGAAGTCCACTCGCGGCGCAATTATGGGACCGAGGTTGAAGCGGTGATCCCATATGGTGTGGTAAAGAAGGAGGAATAAATGACGATCCGTTTGTTATTGGTGGACGACCATGCCGTTGTGCGTTCAGGCCTGAAAATGCTCCTGGGCGGTCAAAAGGAAATGGAAATCGTGGGAGAGGCGGGCTCTGCGGCAGAAGCTCTGGCGGAAACCGAACGCGTGAAACCCACTGTCATTTTGATGGACATTGGCCTGCCCGATAAAACAGGGATTGAAGCCACCCGCGAGATAAAGAAAAAATTTCCAGATGTGAATATCGTGGCTTTGACCATTCACGAGGATGAGGAATATTTTTTCCAGATGCTGGATGCAGGCGCATCAGGTTACGTGCCCAAGCGCGCCGCTCCCGAGGAATTGATCACCGCCATTAATGCGGCGGCAATTGGAGAAGTATATTTATATCCATCGCTCGCGAAATTGCTGGTGCGTGATTTTTTCAATAGTGAGCGCACAGCTGACGAAAAGGTAAATCTTGACGGATTGACCGACCGTGAACGGGAGGTGTTGACCCACCTTGCAGAGGGTGCGAGCAACACTGAGATCGCCACCGTGCTGGTCATCAGCCCGAAGACAGTGGAACGTCATCGTGAGAATATCATGCGGAAGTTGAATCTACATTCACG
>CAZEGE010000013.1:0-19182 GCA_964511765.1 uncultured Anaerolinea sp. | reverse complement strand
AAGCCGTATCCTGTAGATAGGATAAAGAAAGGAGATTGCGATGAACGGTTCTGAGATCATCTTATTGCTCTTCCTGGTTCGGCTGGTGTTGCCGTTCGGATTGCTCCTGTTGGTTGGCGAATATTTTCGCCACCGCCATGCCAATTATTGGCTGAAATCGTGAGGGTACCATGAACACGCTTGCTACAGTTTTCGCCATCTTGACCGGTATTTTGCTTCGCCTGATTATCCCGCTGACTTTGACGGCCCTGGTTGTTTATGTGCTCCACAAGTTGGATGCGCGCTGGCAGGCGGAAGCAGAACTGGAAAAGAAAATGCTCGTCAAAAATGAAATGCCCTGTTTGAAAGAGCAGGGTCTTTCCGTGGAACGAATGAAGGCGCATCTGGCTTTGGGTGAACGACCATGCTGGCAGAGCCACCGTTTGTCCAATGGACATTTGCGCGAAGATTGTCTGGATTGCGAAGTATTCCGTGATGCGCCTGTGCCTGTGCCTCATCGACACGGGCATGCGCACATATAAATTTAATAAGGAGATGCAACATGTTCTCGTGGTTCAATCGGACAATGATCGCTTTGACCTTTGCCCTGATATTTGCAGGGGTGACATTGATGGCGGTGAATGCGCAGGAGGGAACTGAGCAGCCTGTGGTTCAACAAGCCGGCGACGACAATAAGGACTGCGCCGGCTGCCATACTGAATTTCAAATGAAGTGGATGAACGGCTCTCATGGCCAATCTGGAACCGACCCCGTATTTCTTACAGATTGGGAGAGTCAGGGTAAGCCGGGTGCATGCCTAGTTTGCCATACCACTGGTTATGATCCCGCGACTGCCACCTGGGAGTCTGCGAACATAAACTGCAAGGCTTGCCATGTGGATGAAGGAGGGGATCATCCCAAGACGACGATGTCGATGGATACCAGTCCGGACCTGTGTGGACGTTGCCACAGTGATACGCGCTTTGGCTGGCAGGATTGGCAGGGCAGCACCCATTATCAGCGAGGTATGGAGTGCACGACCTGTCATGATCCGCACAGCGCTTCCTTGAAATTCACGGTTGCCAGCGATGGCTCCGGCCTTACCGATGCTTCGCAATTATGCATCAATTGTCATAAGGAAGCGAGCATGGGGTTCTCGTACACCCAGCATCATAAGGAAGGCATTTCTTGTATTGACTGCCACCTGGAGCATCTTGAAAAAACAAATTCGACCCCGCATTCCGTTCCAGATCACTCGTTCAAAGCCAGTTTGGAAACCTGTAATACCTGCCATTCGGCACAGATGCATTCCAGCGCGGATGCTGTCAGTACTGGCGAAACGATCCCGGTTGGGAATGCGGATGTTCCAACAGTTGTGCCTGCCACGGAAGTGACGCCCGAGCCGACGCCTGTCAGCCCGTTGGGGTATGCGGGTCTTGCCGGACTTTTAGGTTTGGCGGGCGGTATTGTGCTGGCGCCCTGGCTTGAAAAATTTTATCGCCGTGAGGTGAAGCATCAGCCTGTTGAGGAGGATGAAGATGAGTGATCAAAATGTCAGCCGCCGCGATTTTATAAAACTTGGTGCTGTTGGACTTGCAGTTGCCGCAGGTGCGCGAGCCATCACGCAGGCGGACGCATCTGAAGGCGTGAAGGGCGAGCATCAGTGGGCAATGGTCATTGACCAGTCCAACTGCACAGGCTGTAGATACTGTACGGTCGCCTGCCAGGCCCGCAATGATGTGAACCCTGATATTGAGTGGAACAAGGTTACCGACCTGGGCATGATGGATGGCATGATGGTATACCTTCCACGACCCTGTATGCACTGCGAACATGCCCCATGTGTGGAAGTCTGCCCTGTGGGCGCATCCTATTACCGCGACGATGGCATCGTGATGATGGATTACGACAAATGCATTGGCTGTCGTTATTGTGAAATTGCCTGTCCGTATCAAGCGCGTTCCTTCAACTGGGAAGCTTTCGATGGCGAAAATCCTGCCGTGCCCGAATGGGGCACTCCCGAAGTGGAACGACGTCCACGCGGCGTGCCGGAGAAATGCTCATTTTGCTATCAGCGCATTGACCGCGGTCTCTCGCTTGGTTTTGCCCCTGGTGTGGATGATGAAGCAACCCCCTCATGTTGTGTCGCCTGTCCCACAGGTGCGCGCGCATTTGGAGATCTCAACGACCAAAATTCCAATGTAAGCCAGCTCTTGAAGAAATATCCATCCTATCGCCTGCGCGAAAATTTAGGCACAAACCCTCGTGTATACTATCTGCCCGTTGGCGTCGTGCCTGTCCGCGAAGTAAAGACGGAGGGTTAACATGAAAAACATCATGAAAGCCGTTCGTGAAACTACCATTACCCCCTGGGGGGCGTGGCTCGCCTGCCTTGGCGTGATCCTGTGCAGCGCCCTGATTGGCGGCATCATGGTCTTTTGGAAAGGTCTGGTCATCACCAACCTGACCGACCTTGTACCGTGGGGCTTATGGATCTCGATTGACCTGTCGTCGATTGCTGTGAGTGCCGGCGCATTTAGTTTGTGCGCAGGTGTATATCTCTTCGGGCTCAAACGCTACGAACCCATTGCCCGCACTGCCACCTTTATCGGTCTTATCGGCTACACCATGGCAATGCTGGCTCTTGTCCTTGATATCGGCCGTCCGGACCGCTTCTGGAAAGCATTGGTGTACTGGAATACCCATTCCCTCCTGTGGGAAGTGACCATGTGTGTGATGCTTTACCTGACAGTATTGCTCTTTGAAGCCATGCCCATCCTTGCAACCTTTGACTGGCTGCGAAGCAGATACCCAAGGCTGGCTGAGAAGATGGAACATATACATTATTACGCACCTGTGCTCGCGATCATTGGCCTGGGTCTCTCCAGCCTGCATCAATCCTCGCTTGGCGCTGTATATGGTGTCGTCAAGGCCCGTCCCATTTGGTATAAACCAGAGATGGCCGTATTGTTCATGTTCTCTGCCATCGTGGGCGGCATTGCCCTCACCCTGCTTGCCTCCATGCTTTCAGCGCGGCTCACACCCAAAGCAAAAATCAACGATGCGCTGGTTGAACGTGCCGCTCATTTTGTTGGTTATTTGATGATCGGGTATTTATACTTCCGCTTTTGGGATTGGCTTGCACAGACCTACACCTACGACCCTGGGCGCACCGAAGCATTTGAAATGCTCACCAAAGGGTCTCTCTCCTTTAACTTCTGGTTTGGTGAGATGATTTTCGGTGCGCTCCTTCCGACCTTCATCCTGCTGTACCGCCCTGCACGTTTATCGCCCTTCTGGCGGATGCTTGCCTTGGCAATGATCGTGGGCGGGGTGGTTGCCTTCCGTTTCGATACCAATATCGTCGGCTTGCTGACCGTGATCTCCTACCTGCCCGGTCGGGAACTCATCACATACACAAGTTACACCCCGTCGCTGGTGGAATGGGTGACAGGCCTTGGCATCATTTCTTATGGTCTGCTGGCCTTCTCGCTTGGCGTGAAATACCTGCGGGTGGTGGATCACCGCCTGACAAGCAAAGAGCACAGGCCTGTGGAAGTAAACGC
Organism: uncultured Anaerolinea sp.; assembly: GCA_964511765.1. GTDB lineage: Bacteria > Chloroflexota > Anaerolineae > Anaerolineales > Villigracilaceae > Villigracilis. Next base: position 15,637 of record CAZEGE010000013.1, on the reverse strand, counting down.
AATGGATACAGTCAGAATATAAATCCCAATAACAGGTGAAACAAAAAGGGACATCCGCATGATGGGGATGTCCCTTTTTGTGCCCTCCCGGGTCCAAACATGGTTTTACAGGATGATTTGTCATCAGAAAGTTAAATATTTTGTGAGGCAATTCGCAATGAGAGTTGGTTTTTTTTGTGTAGTATAATTTTTTTGCTCATTGCGTAAATCCCCACAAATGTGGTTATTGATTGAAGGAGAAGGTGTATGTCTGGTCATTCCAAGTGGTCCACCATCAAACGCAAGAAAGGCGTAGCGGATGCAAAACGTGGCGCCATTTTTACACGGCTCGCCCGTGAAATCGTGATCGCTGCCCGCGAAAGCGGAAGCGATATAGATTCAAATTTCCGACTGCGCCTTGCGATAGATAAAGCCCGCGCAGAAAATATGCCAAAGGATAATATCGAACGCGCCATCAAACGCGGCGCGGGAGAAGATAAAGACGGTACGGTTTTCGAAGAAATCACCTTCGAAGGCTACGGTCCGCACGGCTCGGCGCTGATGGTCACCTGCGTCACCGATAACCGCAACCGCACGGTGCCGGATATGCGTCATGCCTTCACTAAATATGGCGGTAACATGGCAGAGCCGGGCGCAGTAGGCTGGCAGTTTGATCGCAAATCTTATTTCGCTTTTCCCTCGAGCCAATTCTCTTTTGATAAAACATTTGAACTCGGCATCGTGGTAGGCGCAGACGATGTTGTGGATGGCGGAGACACGATTGAAATTTACGGTCCCGTTGAATCTTTCAAAACCATCGCAGATGCGCTTCACCAGGTTCATGTTCATCCCGACGAAGCAAGCTTGCGCATGATCCCCAAGCAGGAAATCGAACTCGATGTGGAATCAACTTTGAAATTCATGAAAATGGTCGAAGCCATCGAGGAACTTGACGATGTGCAGGATGTGTTCCACAACGTCAAAGTCTCTGACGAAGCGCTGGCCGCTCTCGAAGCCGCTTAATAAATTTAAACCGCAGAGATGCAGAGAGCGCAGAGTTTTTCCCTGTGTGCTCCGCGTCTCTGCGGTTAATTATTTAAAACGATGAAACTCGCATTAGGAATCGACCCCGGCACTGCCACCACTGGATACGGTCTTGTGCGCCTCATGCCCGACGGGGAACTGGTCGCTGTTTCCTACGGCGTTATCTCCACCCCAAAAGAATCCACCCCAGCCGCGCGCCTCGAAATGCTGTTTGATGATCTCGACAAACTATTGAAGACGCACAGACCCGATACCGCCGCGGTCGAAAAATTATTCTTTCAAAGCAATGTCAAAACCGCCCTCGCGGTGGGACAAGCCCGCGGGGTGATCATGCTCTGTCTGCAAAAAGCAGGTCTCGAATCCTTTGAATACACCCCCAACGAGGTTAAACAAGCCGTCGCCGGTTACGGCGGGGCAGATAAACGACAGGTGCAGGATATGGTGCGCGCCCTGCTGCAATTGGATGAAATCCCAAAACCGGACGACGCTGCCGATGCGCTCGCAATAGCGATCACGCATTTGAATACGAATAGATATGAATGAATTTATGTCGTTGTGCGGCGGTGTTCTTCCGCCAAAGCCATCCCCAAATAATCGGGAGACTGCTCCGCAAAAAACGCCCGCAGTGACATATAATTAGCCTATGATAGCAACCCTGCGTGGAGAGATCTCCCAAATTGAAGATAACGCCCTCGTCGTGGAAGTCGGTGGCGTGGGTTTGAGAGTCTTTGTCCCTGCGCCGCTGCGGACAAAGACCAAAGCGGGTGAAATGATATTTATGTTCACCCATCTGGTCGTGCGGGAGGATGCGTTAACGCTCTACGGCTTTGAATCCCAGGCGGATCGGGACCTGTTCAATATTCTGCTCGGCGTGGACGGCGTCGGCCCCAAAGTGGCATTATCCGTTTTATCCACGCTCACCGTTGACACAATCCAGCGCGCCATCTTTGCCGATGAGGCTGATTTGTTGAGCAGCGTCCCTGGCGTGGGAAAAAAGACCGCGCAAAAAATGGCACTGCATTTGAAAGATAAACTCAAGCCGACAGATGCACTTGCCAGGGTTGCCGCAATGGCAGATTATGACAGCGAAGTGCTTGCCGCGCTGACGGCATTGGGTTATTCGGTTGTTGAGGCGCAAGCCGCGATTCAATCCCTGCCGAAGGATGCGCCCAGGGAAGTGGAAGAAAGATTACGCATGGCGCTTGGCTACTTTACAGGATGAAAGTCGGCGAAAGCATCTGGGTTTGTGCCTGTAAAACAGACGGAACTGTATATCGGAGCTGGCAAACCACAATCGAGTCTGTAACCACAGACTCGATTGTTACAATATCCCCTGCAAATCAACCTGTGTTTGATCTTGTTCGAAAGCAATATTTCACCCAACATATTTTGCGGTCTTACTACTGGCTCAACAAATACTATAATCTCATCGAAGTTTTCGAAGCCAACGGCGAATTGATTGAGATCTACATCAACATCGCTTCGCCGCCGGAACTTGAAAGTGGAATATTAAGCTTCAAAGATCATGAATTGGACATCTCCAAAATTTTACCTAACAAAGCCTGTCTTATTGACGAAGATGAATTCGCTGAAGCCATCGTAAAATATCAATACCCACGGGAGTTTCAAGAGAAGATGTATTCCGTCGCCAAAGAAGCCCTTGACCTGGCAAACAATTGGATTGCAAACCCCGCCCCAACTTTTGGAGGACGTCATGCTTAAGAAAAAAATCGCATTTATCGGACCCGGCGTGATGGCTGAAGCCATGATCGCGGGATTGTTACGCAAAAAACTTGCGGATGCCAAAAATATCTTTGTCTCCGGTCCGCGCGAGGAACGCGGCGGTGAATTGACGAAGAAATACGGGATCAAAGCCACCACGGATAACACGTCCGCCATCCACGAAGCGGATGTGGTGGTGTTGTCTGTCAAACCGCAGCGCCTTACCGAAGTGATGAAGGGGCTTAAAGGCATTCGCAGCGACGCGCTGGTCTTATCCATCATTGCGGGCGCAACCATAAAAAAGATCGGTACTGGTTTGAAGCACAAGGCAATTGTCCGCTCGATGCCGAATACGCCGGGGCAGATCGGTGAAGGCATCACCGTCTGGACGGCATCCAGGGAGGTGACCGAGGAACAGCAGGAAATGACACGCTCCATCCTGGGCGCATTAGGCGAGGAAGTCTTCGTGGAAGATGAATCCTATTTGGATATGGCTACGGCCTTATCAGGTTCCGGTCCTGCTTATGTTTTCCTCTTCACCGAAGCCTTGATCGACGCGGGCGTGCACATGGGTTTTCCCCGCCGCATTGCCGAGCAACTGGTTTTGCAGACCATCAAAGGTTCGGCATCATTTTATGAAGGCGCGAGCAGACACCCTGCCACCTTGCGGAATCAAGTCACCTCGCCGGGCGGCACATCCGCCGAGGCGTTGTATTATCTGGAGAAGGCAGGCTTCCGCACAGCCATCTCGCGCGCGGTGTGGGCGGCCTATCAACGCTCATTGGAATTGGGCAAGGAGAAGCCCGGGCATATTGCGGATGTCAACGACGACGAAGAAAAATGAATCCACCTGAACAAATCGAAACAGAACGTCTTAACCTTCGCAAGCCGCGCATGGAAGATGTGTCCGCGATTTTCTTGGGCTGGGTTCAAGACCCCAGGGTGACACACTTCCTCACATGGTGTCCGCATGAAAATATCGGGCAGACCGAATCGATGCTCAAGAATGCAATCGCCGCATGGGACGGGGATGCGGGTTTTCCGTACATGATTACATTAAAAGAGAATGGCATTGTGATTGGAATGATCGATCCACGCATCGAAGGCCATAAAGTAGGGATCGGATATGTAATGAACAGAGCCTATCAAGGCAAAGGCTATATGACCGAATCGCTCCGCGCCGTTATTGATTGGGCATTTGGACAATCATCCATTTACCGCGTGTATGCCACAACCGATGTGGAGAATTTTGCGTCTCAACGCGTTTTGGAAAAAGCAGGCATGCAGCGCGAGGGGTTGTTACGGAAGTATATTGTCCACCTGAATATAAGTGATGTGCCGAGGGATAGTTATATGTATGCAATTGTGAAATAAACTCAGACCCTGCCAGATTCATCTAAAAAATAGGCTTGCCACATCCTCTGAGAAATGCTAAACTCATGCTGTAAAATTTGAGATCATTGACGAAATTCAAGAAATTGAAATCATTGCCGTTGGCTCCAGTATTCGCGATTTGGCTTATTTGCAGAAAATGCACGGACGTGGGCGCTGGAGAAAACTAAAAGGTTCTGCGCATGTTAAACTGCCAAACGGTAACGTCCGTCATGTAGAACTTCATTGGTATGAAGCGCATGGAATTGGAAAAAGAGATATCAAGATTAAACGATATTTGGATTAACTATGAAAAACAAAAACCATTTCGTTATTTGTATCGACAACACAGATTATGAAGCCTCTTTAATTGTGCGGAAAATGTATGAAGTCATTCCCGACCCACAAGCAGAAAAAGACGAACTGCTTCGTGTGATCGATGAAAGCGGAGAAGATTATCTTTTCCACGCCAGCCACTTTATTTCCATCGAACTCCCCGCCGAAGTGGAACGCGCATTAGTCGCGGCTTAAACCATCTTGCAGTAGCTTCTGCTTTACCCACAAGTCCGGTCATCAAAGCGCGGATAGGTTAAAATCTACTCGCGCTTTTCGTTTGCCTTTTACGAACATGCAACACGCATTACTAATAACTGGAAACCATGTCACTCATCACGGTAAGTTCACTCTCCAAATCATACGGCCCTACTGATATTTTCAGCGGGGTATCTTTCACCGTGTCCAAAGGCGCGCGCATGGCCATTGTTGGACCCAACGGCATCGGCAAGACCACGCTCATGCGCATCCTGGTCGGCGCGGACGAAGCCACCTCGGGGACAGTTTCCCGCTCACGGGGAGTCCGCATCGGATATCTATCGCAGGAGGCGGATTTCAATATGACGGGAACGCTCTGGGACGCCTGCGAATCCGTCTTCAATTATTTCAAAGATGAGCAGGAGGAATTGCACCGCCTTGAAGGCTTGATGTCTGACCCTGCGCAGCTTGAAGAGGTGATGGAACGTTACGGCAAATTGCAGGAGGAATTTGAGCGGCGCGGCGGATATACCTACATGACGAAAATCCGCCAGGTGCTGACAGGTCTTGGATTTAGCGAAGCCGATTACCAACTCGATCTTGACCACCTGTCCGGCGGACAGCGCACGCGCGGATTTCTCGCGCGCCTGCTGCTCGAAGACCCGGACCTGCTCCTGCTCGATGAGCCGACCAATCACCTCGATATTGCCGCGGTCGAATGGCTCGAAGGATATTTGAGTCAATGGGAAGGCGCGGCCATCATCATTTCGCACGACCGTTTCTTTTTGGACAAAGCCAGCAACATGATTCTGGAAATGTTCCCGGGCGCGACGGAAACCTATCGTGGCAATTACAGTGCCTATCTTAAACAGCGCGCCGAACGCATGGCGCGCCGTCAGGAAGTTTTTGAGGGTGAAAAAGAAAAGCTGCAAAAAGAAATGGAATACATCCGCAAAAATGTGGCAGGACAAAATGTATTGCAAGCCAAAGGCAAGCTCAAGCGTCTTTCGCGCATTGTGCAGGCCATCGAACAGATTGGCATGGAAGCCGCGCTCAAACAAAAATGGAGCGAGACCGCGGGTGAAGTCACTGTCACCACTTCCATCATGAGCGTGGAGGAAGCGGGCCGTCGCATCAATGCGCTGCAGTCACCCGTGCGCCAGTTGCCCAATTTACATTTACGCCTTGCTGCCGCAGGGCGCTCCGGCGATATGGTCATCCGCACCGAAAATCTCAAAGTGGGCTTCTCTGATAAATTTTTGTTCTCTTCGCCGAATATTGACTTGCGACGCGGCGACTGTGCCGCCTTGATCGGACCGAACGGCGCGGGCAAATCCACTTTTCTGAAAACGATCCTCGGTCAGATCCCGCCGCTGGCGGGCGAGGTGACTCTGGGAGAGAGTCTGCACATTGGCTATTTTGCCCAGGCGCACGAAAGCCTTGACCCCAAAAAAAGCGTGATCGATGAGATCATGCAGACAACAAGCTGGCTTCCGCAAAAGGCGCGCGAGTATCTCGGCAAATATTTGTTCTCCGGGGACGACGCCTTCAAGATGGTATCCATGCTCTCCGGTGGCGAGCGCGGACGCCTTGCGCTTGCAAAACTTGCCTTGCAGGATACGAACCTGCTCCTGCTCGACGAACCCACCAACCATTTGGATATTCCCTCGCAGGAAATTCTCGAAGCCGTGCTGGATGATTATGAAGGCACGATCCTGCTCGTCACCCATGACCGTTATCTCGTGGATGCGCTTGCCACCCAAATTTGGGAAATTGACATGGACGAATCCCATTTGATCATCTTCAAGGGCATCTATTCTCAATTGAAGGAAGAACGAGAGAAAGACCTGGCTCGACGGGGTACTGCGCAAGCAGAACGCGAAGCTGTTGTTACTCGAAAAAATATCGCACCCAAAGCGAAGTCCGCGAATACGAAGGCTGGCCCTGGGCAAAGTCGAAGGGAAGAAAAACAAAAAATTGCCAAGTTGCAGAAAATAGAAAAAAAGATCGCCGAACTCGAAGGCAATCTTTCTGAAATCAGCGCAAGGCTGGCGGCTCCCCCTAAAGATGCAGGCGCGGTGATAAAGCTGGCAAAGGAATATGATCAAGTGCAAAAAGAGATGGATGCACAGATGGCCGAGTGGGAAGGACTGCAGGGATGAGGCGGTTGTTTATTTCCCTATGATCTCTTTGACCTGCTCGATATACGCCAGGCTCTGATGCCTGAAATAGGTATTGTATAGTTCGGCGTAATGTCCTTTTTGATTTAACAGCTCATCATGGTTGCCCTCTTCGATGATCGTGCCCTTTTGCATGACGACGATTCTATCCACGGCTTTGACGGTGGACAGGCGGTGCGCGATCAGGATGCTGGTTGTGTTCTTTAGGATCAAGTTCAATGCTTGTTGAATTTGCCATTCAGTAAACGGGTCAATGCTGGCGGTGGCTTCGTCCAAAATAAAGATGGCGGGATTTTGCACCAGCACCCGCATCAATGCCACGAGTTGACGCTGTCCCATCGAAAGCCGATTGCCGCGTTCGCCTACTTCGGTGTGCAAACCATCGGGCAGGGTTTCGAGCCACTCACCGTCGCCGATCTCTTTAGCGAGTTTAAGCATCTCCGCTTCCGGGACGCCGGGCGCGGCGTAGCGGATATTTTCAATCACCGTGCCTGAGAAGAGAAATGGAACCTGTGAAACAATGCCGAGCTGCCTGCGGTATTGGGTTAAGTCAAAAGTACGCAGGTCGCGCCCGTCCACGAGCAGGCGTCCCTGTTGATATTCGTAGAAGCGCGCGATCAACTTTGCAATGGATGATTTGCCCGCGCCGGTGTGTCCTACCAGCGCAAGGTTCTCTCCGGCTTGGACGAGCAGGTTGAAGTCCGTCAGAACCGCTTCCTTGTCCGAATAACGGAAATACAGGTGCTCAAAGTTAATTTCACCCTTGAGTCGCGGCACATCCTGGATTTCATTTTGGATCACGTTCGGGTCGGCGTCGATCAAGGCGAAGACCCGTTCGGCGGCGGAAAGCCCGCCCTGGATCTGCGCCCAAAACGAGGTGAGATTCAAGATGGGGAAAAAGAACTGGTCGAGACTTATGATGAAGAGATACCAGGCGCCGATGCTGACCATGCCCTGCGCCGCACTCAGACCGCCGACATATATCAGCACGCCGACGAAGATGCCGCCGATGGCATTGAGCACCGGGAAAACCAGCGAAAGGATGAAACCGCGCTGCACGTTAACGTGATATGACTGCTGGTTCGATTCGTCGAAGGATTTGAAGATGCTTTCTTCCTGCCGAAAATTTTTCGCAATCGAAATGCCGCTGATGGTTTCCTTGATGGCGGCATTCACGTCTGACATGGCTTTCATGCCTTTTCTGGTCACGCGGCGCGCCAGCACACGAAAGCCGGAGGCAATTGCGAAGATAAATGGCAGGAAGCCGATGAGCAGTAATGCCAGCCGCCATTCCGTGCGGAAGAGCACCACCGCAATGATGAGGGCTTGGATAATCTGCGCGATCACGTCGGTGATGATGACCACGAGTTGACCGAAGTCGTACGTATCGGATGTGATGCGTGAGACGATCCTGCCCGAAGAGAATTGATCGTAAAAGGAGAGGTCGTGCTCGGCGGCCGCGCGGAAGGCGCGCGTACGCATGTCCAGCACCACATCCCCGACAGCGCGCACGATCAGCGCCCGCCGAAGCCAGTTCAGTCCCCACAAGCCGACTCCCACGCCGACCAGTGCTGCCCCCACCCAGACAATGGACATGAGGGTCGGCCGTTTCTGGATCAGATCGACCATGCGGCTGACGACGACCGGCAAAGCCGCGCCGATGAACGCCAGAAAGATGATGGTGATGGAGGCATACACAAGCCGTTTGATTTGTGTATTGAAATAATTAATCATGCGGCTCACCAGTACGCGGTCCGTGTACTGGCGGTCGTATTTTTCGTCGTTTAGTCCGGCAAAGAAACCCATGGTTTTCTCTTCTATGTCATTGCGAGGAGCGTTCTTTGCGACGAAGCAATCCCTGAATTTATTGGAGATTGCTTCAGGCGAAAGAGCATCGCCTTCGCAATGACATAATTTCTAGTCCCTGAAAATTCTCGAATACGCTTCCGATGTTTTCATCAATTCATCATGCGTGCCGATGGCCGCGATTTGACCTTTACGAAGTACGATGATGAGGTCAGACCAGCGGATTTGCGAGAGGCGGTGTGTAATGATAAAAGTGGTGCGTCCACGCGAGGCGTTGGAGATGGCGCGCTGGATCTTGTCCTCGGTGGCTGAGTCAATCGCGGAAGTGGAGTCGTCCAGCACAAGCACGCGTGGATCGGTCAGGAAGGCGCGCGCGAGCGCAATCCGCTGGCGCTGCCCGCCGGATAAGGTCACACCGCGTTCGCCGACGGAGGTATCGTAGGATTGGTCAAAATCGAGGATGAATTCATCCGCCTGCGCGGCAATGGAGGCAGACCTGATTTCATCTTTGGTGGCGCCGGGTTTTCCGAAAGCAATATTGTCGCTGAGTGAACGTGAGAATAAAAAGATGTCCTGTTCGATGATGGAAATCTGTCCGCGCAGGGATGCGAGATTCCATTCACGCACATCCACGCCGTCCACCAGGACCTGGCCCGCGGAAATATCATAGGTGCGGTTGATTAATTTCGCCAGCGTTGTTTTGCCTGCGCCCGTCTGCCCGACGATGGCAACAGTTTGGCCGGGCTTTACCTTGAAGGAAATATCCTTCAAAATAAGTTCGCCCTGATCCTGCCCCTCACCCCAACCCCTCTCCCGTTGGGCGAGGGGCGAGGGGTGAGGGTAGCGGAATGAGACGCCGCGAAACTCAATTTCGCCGCGCATATCCGAGGTACGGCCCGAGGCGTTTTGGTCCAGTTTTGTTTCGCGGTTGATGAGTTCCAGAATTCGGCGTGCGGAGGAAAAACCCAGTGAAATTTGTGAATAGGCCCAGGTGGAGGTAAAGGTTGGGAATTGCAAAAGCTGTAATATGCCAAAGTATGCGATGACCGCGCCCACATCGATCAGACCGTTGCGGAAAAGGATCAGCGCATGGACCAGCCCGCCTGCGTAGGCGAGACCAAGCAAAAGCATGGCAATGTAACGCGCTTCAAGATCGCCCTGCAAAACGAACACATTCCTCACTTCGCGCGCATTGATCCCGAAGCGATCCACTTCTGCGCCTTCCTGCGCCGCGCCTTTCATGATCTCGACGCCGTCCAGAGATTCAGAAAGGTGCGTGTTCATCTTTCCAAAGGTGGAGCGCACGTTATCTGTGATCGGGGAGAGTTGTTTTAGATAACGCACCAGCGCGATGAAATAGATAACGATGAAAATGATCGGCGTGGCGATGAGCGAAATGTGATAACGCGGTGCAAAGAACAACGGCATGAGGATGAACATGAAAGAGCCGACCACCAGGTTCACGCCGGGGCTGAACATGTAGTTCACTTCGCGCACGTCGTTCGTGGAGCGTGCCATCGTATCGCCGACGGGCTGTAAGTTGTGGAAGGTCATGCTTTTGCCGAGCAATGAAAGATACAACTCGTCGCGGATGTCGCGCTCCATTTTTTGGGCCATCAGTTCCGCGCCAAAGTTACGTCCCAGTTGCAGCACGCCGCGGATGATCTGTGAGATTCCAATCGTCAGCGCGAGCGGCAGCAGGACCGAAGTGTCGGGCGGGCTTTTCAGCATGGCGTTAAAGGCGTTGCCTGTCAGCACCGGTACAACTGCAGCCAGCACGGCATTCCCAATTGCGCCGATGAAGAGCATGACCATGATCCAAAAGTAGGGACGTGTGTGCGACAGGATCCAACGCACCGCCGAGGAATGGTCATATTTATTCTTACGATGCAGGGTAAATTCTGCCGGTAGATCAATGGAAGTCATAGAACAATTGTACCATTTTGGAATATTTCAATTCCGCATCCTTTAATTGAGACGGGTGTTATCTTATTTAGGCTGGCAATTCGGCCAGACCGTATTCAACTTTAAAGGAGTGTGTGAAATGATGTTTCCGAAAACGATTTCTGGTTGGTGCATGTGGCTATACTTCCTATGGGTCGGTATTGGCGCTTTTGTGGCGCTTCCATTGGCTGGTGTCATTGCCGGCATCCTGGCCCTGGGTTATGCCATCTTCGCGCTGCTCGGCAAATAAATAATTATTCTATTTGACGCAACCTCCCAATTGGGAGGTTGCGTCATTTAAGCTCTGAAAATATCTTCGCGCAGTACATCGAATATTCCCAGTCCATGCCATCTTGAAAATCCCACCATGCGGATAAGACGGCGTGAGCAGTTGCCCACTTAACGATCTTTTCCCGTTCCCAGCCGAGTCTCTCCGAGAGGATGCAGATGCGCCGCTCTGTCTGGAGCTTGAACCTGCTCCAATCCGTATGGCTTCTCCTCGGGTTGAGCATCAGCGGACCTATCTCGTACATCACCGGCCCGATGACTCCCTTTGGGTCAATCGCCAGCCAGCCGCGCTCGGATAACAATATATTGTAGTGATGAAAATCCCCATGAATTAATTTCACATTTTTGTCTGCGAATAACTCTGGCAGAAAAGATTCAACCATTTCCAAAAGTTTTTTTGGAAATGGTCCCGTTCCGCCGCCAAAATGCGGACGGATATTTTTCAACCCATCAAACCAATCTGATAATCGAATAAATTTATGAAGCTCAACAGCTTGCTGTTGGATATTCGGGAGCAAGCTCCCTGACTCCAAATTTCGCCACAGCCTATGCATCACATCTGCGGCAATGTGGGTGCGTTCATCGTCATCCTCCAATTCGGCGAGCATCGTCCCGGGCTTGAGCCTCTCCAATAAGAAAAAACCGCGCTCTTCGTCGCAATCCAATATTTGACAGGCGCCATTCCCGTTGAATAATCCCAGCGCCGCCATTTCACTTTTCAATTCGCTGTTTGGCACACCGATCTTAAGAACTACGTCCCGCGAAGCCCCCGAAGAGGGAGCAAGATCCTTCGCTTCACTCAGGGTGACATTCTCCCGTTTTGCAAATGCCACAAAGTTATACGACAAGTTTGGAACAGGTTGCATTTCCGTCAGTCCCCATCGTTCTGATGCGTGTGCGATCAAATCAGGCAGTTGAGTCAGCCACTCCCTGCCTTCTTCGCCAAATCCGTTTTGGATGGTTTTTATGAAATCAGGAGGCAGGTTCAATCTTTATTAACGATCCGCAGGGAAACGATGGGTTGTCCCTGTTTACGGAATTTGATGACTTCGGGATGGGCGTCTGCATATTTTGAGAGACCGTCGTTGTCCCATGAAATGCGTCCCTGTGAATACGTGGCGCGGTACGATCCTGCCGTAACACTTTCACCGTGCAGGAGTACATCGGTTTTGATCTCATTTTCAAGCGCGGTAATATTTTCCTCCGCAGATTCAAGGATGGGTTTATATTCAGAATCGAGTGCGTCCAACTCCGCCTGGATCTGTTTCAGGATTTCCGTGCGTTTGGCTTCATAATCCAATCGGGCTACATCCGCCGCGCCGCGCAGATTTTCCAGGCGTCCCAATTTTCCCGCAACATGCTCGCGCGAGGGACGTTCGTTCATTTTCCCCAATTCCGCAACCACAATGAATTTCAGGTTTTTCTTCAACTCAGCCTGCCAGGTTTTGCTACGGCATCTTTGAATGATCTCCTCAAATAGCTGGCGTAAATATTCAGGGCTGTGATTTTGTTTATCAGCGATTGTGGAAAGTTGTTCGGGAGCCTCGCCGTCCAACCCGTAGCGGCGGCTCAGGATTTGATAATAAGAATCCTTGCCCGCGTCATTGGTAAGCCTTTTGTGAGTCACTTCCAAAAACTGGGAAACAACAGACTCAAGGTGTTTATCGCGCACCTGTTCGATTTGTGATTCCTCGAATCCAATCTCGCGCAGCAACTCACTTAACCTCAACTCGTTTCCATAGATAATGGATAACAATTCATTCAAGCCGGTAAGTTGTATTTTGAAATCCATGATTTGCCTCCTTACTGATCACGACGGAAATATCTTATCAAACACCTCGGGAGAATACTGCTGCACCATCTCGGATGACAACCCGTTCTCCTTGCAGATCTCGGCGTAAAAATCCACGCTTGGGCGGCGGATTCTTTTTTGTGTATCCAGGTCGAGTCCCCACAGGCCGAAGCGCTGGGTCCAGCCGCGTTCCCATTCGAAATTATCCACCAATGACCAGTGGAAGTAGCCCTTGACAGGCCAGTTGAAATTGACCGCGCGCCACAGTTGATGAATGTGTTGTGCCAGATAGCGCGGGCGAAATTTATCTTCGTTATCTTCCACGCCGTTCTCGCTGATGAGGATGGGCAGGTTTGGGTAGGTGCGTTCCGCCCACTTGATCGAATTGAACAAGCCCTCGGGGATGTTGGCGATCATACCTGTATCGCTTATGTCGGCGTCCTTGGGGAAGCTGTTATTCGAGAACACCTCAGCAGGGTTGGTAATATCAAAACCAACAGACCACACGGTGTAATAATTTAATCCAAAATAATCCTGGGTACCTTTGGCTTCGGGGATGTTTTGATTACCAATCGGAGTTTTCATTACACCTGTGGAAATAGCAGAAGGAAATCCCATATTGACTCCTTCGTAGCGAATATTCCTCATGAGTCTATCAAGGGGCGACCAGTTCACTCTCGGAACCATCGGAATGTAACTCAAGGCATAGCCCGCGCGCGCTTCAGGCTGGAGTTCATGGATGGCACGATATGCGGCGGCATGTCCACGGATCATGTTTGCCATTACACACATGGATAACTTAATATTCTTTTTCCCAGGCGGGAATACGCCTTGCACATAACCGTGCAAGGTATACGCATTCGGTTCGTTGATCGTGCACCAGAGCGTAACATATTCCTTTAACGCATCCACCACCTTGCGCACGTAACGCTCGAACAACGGGATAATGGCTTCTGTTTCCCATCCGCCTCGTTCCGTCACCCAAAGCGGATCGGTGAAATGATGCAGGGTGACCATGGCGGTCATGCCGCGTTCGCGCAACCCGCGCAGCATGTTGCGATATTTTTCGATGGCTTCCTCGTCCCATGTATCGGGCGTGGGCTGGATGCGGCTCCACTCCACAGACAGGCGATGCGCGTTCTGTCCGGTTTCGGCGGCGCGGTCGAAGTCCTCGCGCCAGCGTCCGCCCCACCAATCGGCGGCCAGGCCAGACGTCCCGTTTGTGTGACCGTCCTGTTCCCACTTCCACCAATTATTGTTGGTGTTATTGCCCTCCACTTGATGCGAGGCGGTCGCCGTCCCCCATAAAAATCCTTTTGGAAAATGATAGGTTGCTTGAGGCATGGCTCTCCTATGGATTATGTCGTTGCGAGGGCGATGCACTTTCGCCCGAAGCTATCTCCCAATTAACAGGAGATTGCTTCGTCGGGAGAGCAAGAGCCCTCCTCGCAACGACATTATTTTCTTGATAAATACGCGAGATATAATGCGACGGATCCAGCCACTGCCGCATTCAATGATTCGATTTTGCCCTTCATCGGGAGCTTCAAGACGATATCACATTTCTTGCGGACGAGATCATGCAGGCCTTCGCCTTCCGAACCGACCACGAGCGCCAACCCGCCTTTCAGGTGACGTGAACCCGCCTCGACCTCCGCCCCGGCCTGGTCCAGCCCGACAACCCAGATGTCATTATCTTTGAGCGCGTCAATCGTCTGGGATAGATTCGCGTGGGCGATGAGCATGTGCTCGCTCGCGCCGGAGGATGCGTTGACCACAGCAGGCGTCACATCCACCGTGCGCGCCAGTGGAATGACCACGCCATGCACGCCCACTACTTCAGCCGTGCGGATGAGGGTGCCGAAGTTCTGCGGGTCTTGCAGGGAATCAATCATAAGAACGAACGGTAATTCTTTCCCGGCATTCTCAAGAATTTCGATCACATCCGAGTACGGATACCCGCTCACTTCGGCTACGATCCCCTGATTGTTCTGATGCACCTTATCCAGTTTTGGGCGCGGCACGCGGTTGACCTTGATCTTCTGTTCTTTCGCCAGTTGGAGGATTTGCTCGATCCTGCCCTTCTCCTGGGCACCTTCGGCGATCTCAATGGAAAATATCTGCCTGCGCTTGGCGCACAGGGTTTCGTAGACTGCATTACGGGAATAGATGTGTTCTTTCATATCGGGTTGATTTTACTTGAAAAAAAATCACGACTTGTATATTTCATTAACATTGCCTGAGAGGTCGTAGCTTCTTTGAATGGAGCATAGTGATTAATAGATTCAGAAAATAGCATTATTGCCCCGTTATAATGAGGATAGCTACAATCCAACTACAAGCCATCTCAAAATGTCATCCTGAGCGATAGCGAAGGATCTCTCCCATCTGAAGTAGAGACCCTTCGGTCGCAAAGGGCGCTCCCTCAGGGCGACATGGAGAAGAGGAGGTTGCTAAGCGTCCGCAGTATAATCTCTGCCATGATCAAAATCACTGTCCCTGGGCGCGGGGAACTCAATATTCAACATATTGTTACGGATGTGAACGGTACGCTGGCGCTGGATGGCGTGCTCTTCGATGGGCTTGTGGAGCGGATTGGTGCGTTGCGCGAACGAGTCCAGGTCCACTTGCTGACGGCGGATACGCATGGCAAACAGGTGGTCATTGACGAACAGTTGGGATTGGTTGCGGTGCGGATCAAGGGCGGGAATGAAGCGGGGCAAAAAGCGGAATATGTCCGCAAGTTGGGGGCGGAGACGGTGGCCGCCATAGGTCAAGGGGCGAATGATGCGCCCATGCTCAAGGAAGCCGCTCTTGGAATTTGTGTGATGTCCCGTGAAGGGGTGGCGGTGGAGACTTTGTTATCTGCCGATTTGCTGATGCACGATATTTTTTCTGTGCTTGAGTTGTTTGAGCATCCCAATCGAATCATTGCCAGTTTGCGGAAATAAAAAGAATTACAGCATCTATGAAACAAAAA
>CAZEGE010000012.1:0-44388 GCA_964511765.1 uncultured Anaerolinea sp. | reverse complement strand
CAGGGTGGGGATCAGGATGTTCGGTATGGCATGCACATTGCGTACCATGCGCCAGGTTAAACCTTTCGAGTAGGCCGTGCGGATGTAATCCTGTCCTAGGATGTCGCGCATGCTCACATAGGTTACCTGCGCGATCTGCGCCAACGGACGCATGGCCAGCACAATGGTCGGCAGAACTAGGTGCCAATCCCAACCAAATCCCCCCGACGGCAAGACCTTAATGTCAAAGGTACGATGCACCCAAATGTTCACCACCCATAAAAACATTGCAACCAAAAAACTGGGCGTCGAGATACCCAACACTGAAATGAGCATGACCAATGCTGAGGATGTTTTGCGTTTGGCCAGAGCCGCAAGGATTCCCAGGGGCAAACCGATCGCCAGCGCAAGCCCCAGAGACAATAACAATAATCCGGCGCTGGTCTTAAGCGTTTCAACCACCACCTGCAATGCAGCGACATTTTCCTTGTGCCAGTAGTAGGTTTGTGGGTGATAGACAAGATAGCTGCCAACCCGAACGAGCGCCTGCCAGGCTGCCTGTACGGGTTGAGCAGGCAAGTGTTCGCGGCCGCGTTCCGCCAGGATCAAGCCCCAGGAGGTTAAATAGGCAATCACCAGCAAGGTCGAAAGCATGTTGAAGATGCTGCGGCCAACCGTCTTGAGCTGACCGGATAATAAACGATGCCAGTCTTTTTGATTGTCCTCAAGTTGCGAGACTGGCTCCGTACTTGATTCAATTTCCTCGACCTGGGAAGTGGATATCGTTGTCATATCCTGCGCCTGAGGTGCTAAACGCTTCAAACCAGACGTTGGGCATGCTCCTGCATCCTTTGTCGATTCCATCCCCGTAGCAAGGGCCGGTGTTCCTAGCGCCCGCATGGCTTCCATCACCTGATTCCACAGCCTGCCACGCGAACCCTTGCTGTACAGAATTACATTGGCTTGCATGAGTTGTGGATCGGTCCGAAGTTCTCTGTGGGTGAGGGGGGAGGCTTGCTCATCTTCCCGGACACGCTTCCAGACCGGATTTGCATCCGGCGCCGGTTCGGAAGCGGTAACCACCCAAATGTTGTCACACAATTCGAGCAAATCGAACTCGTTTAAATTGGCTGCCGCAACGACAATGACGGACTTCTCGGTCTGCTGGATCAGATCGGCGGTGGCCTTTTTAACCAATGGAGCAATGATCGCTCGCAGGTCATCCCTGGATCGGCGGTCCGTATACACAGCCTGATACAACCTGGACAAGTCCATCTGCCCGGTGTGATCCAGAACCTGTTCTCCAAACCTTTCTACAAGCGGTTGATAGCCTGGCGCACCCCATAATATGACACGGTTTGCGATTTGATCCGCGTTAATCGTAAAAACACCCAATCTTTTGAGCATTTCCAAAACAATATGTTTTTCCGCTGCAATACTCCCATTTAATCCCACAATGCATTTATCTGAAGAATTGTTCACAATGATGTATACCTCAATGGAATATTCCCTGTTTTTCGTTTTGCGTACTAACCAGTATGAAACCACCAGAAATTCTATCTTATATTTGCCCAGCAACAGGCGTTTGCTGCAGCATGACAATTTAATATAACTATCGAACATTGAACATTTAAAGAAACTACCAATAAAGGAGAGTACAATGTGGACGACTTTGGTTCTATCGTCTTTGCAGTGGAATCATTTAATCACTACCAATTTTTCAGCCTCTCACTTTTACTATCCCTACCTTTTCCAGCTTGATGCCTCCTCTTCATTGTTTTGGATATCTTTTCTGCCAGGTCCGCTCAACGCGGGCACGATTATTCGCCTGCCTTTTCTTTCGAAGTTGGCGGCTGGAGGCGGTACGGCGTCGAATCATGATAATGATCACCATGCCAACGAGAACGACCTCAACAGCAATCACAAATAAGATAAGGTTCTCCTTGCCTGTTGTCAAATCTGGCACAAGAAATAAATAATTACCAGGCCGGGTGGGATGCATCATCAGGTAGGTGCCAGGTTCAGTAATCGTGAACATCAGCACCGGTCTCCCGTGCGCAAAGGGGGTATCGAATATGGATAAACCACGTTCAACCATGGTCACTTCTACTTTGACTCCCGATTCGGTCGACTGCATGTTCAACCAGGGTTTTGCGTCGGTGCCGGCAATGGCATCATTGATCACAAGCAGATCATAATTATCTGTATAAAAAAAATATTGTCCAGGCTCGGAAATTGTAATCGTAGATGGATTGCGGTCGATGGAATGCGGAACTACATCTAGCGGCATGACCACATCAATAAACCCCAGTTTGGCTGGAATAAACATGAGCATCAAGCCGGTGGATTTGACGATATCCGGAATGCGAAACAATGCCAGAAAAGAAAGGATAAAAAGAGAAATGCCAAGTCCAATGCTTAGGCAGGTTGGTGGTTTTGGGAGCCCGGCGATCATTGAGAAGTCTCCTGAATTTAGGCATCCCAAATGTATCAGCGATGGTGTAATGGGTCAAGCATCTTTCGCATGATTATGTAACCGTAAGATTTGCTTATAAATAAGAGAGTATCTAATATAGTGGGCTAACGAAGTTCGTCACATGAGTGATGTGATTGGGAAAATGTTGTGAATAAACGCAATGCATACTTAAGCTCGGAGGGCAACGCGAAATCCATGCGCGCTGCTTTCGTCTCCGCGGGTGGATATCACCACCACCTCGGGTTGAATGCATGGCAGGGAGAAGGCGCACCGCCTCCTCCGCCTGACGCTGTTGGTTTGAGATACTTCACAATCGAATTGCCGAATCAAAAAACATTGGATGAGGTTGTGGCAAGAATTGATAAAGCAGGGGTTCCCTCCAACCAAACGGAAAACGGATTACTGCTTCACGATCCGTCACAGAATGGCGTGGTACTGACCCTGGTAAAATAAAAACTCGCCTCATATCAAAACATCCGAAGCTTTGATGACTTCGGATGTTTTGTTTCTTCTACTTCAAGACTTTCACTACATTCCTGCCGCTCGCGCCGCTGACTCCGCCGCCGCCATGTACCCCGCTTCCACAAAGATATAGATTATCGATGGGAGTCTTATGATTTGACCAGCCCGGGATGGGACGCATGAACATAAACTGGTCGAGCATGATCTGGCCGTGATTGAGGTCGCCTTCGGTGAGACCATACGTTTCTTCCAAATCTTTGGGTGTCAGGGTCTTACGGCTCTTGATGCTGGATTTTAGATTGGGGAAGTATTCAGCAAGCGTTTCAATCGCAATTTTCTCAACTTTCTTGCTTTCCGTTTTCCACTCGCCGCTTTTTAACTGATATGCAGCATATTGGAAATGAATGCTGACAACATTGCCGGAAGTGGTCACTTCGAGGTAAGGCTCCTCGGAGATTTGGTGATACTTCGCTGCGTCATAGGCTTTTTCGAGATATTTGATGGACGGAGCTAATGCAACCGTCCCGGCGGGGATTCCGTGATTGCCATCCGTGAGCAGATGCACCTTGGCGACAGAGCCGCGCATTTTGATGGATTGGACGTTCCACACAAATTCGGGCGGTAATTCCATTGCGCCAACAAGTTGAAGCAGAGTATGTTTTGGGTCAGCCCCAGAGATGACATTATTGGCGGCAATCTCTTCGCCGTTGGATAAGAGGACGCCTGTCGCGCGCATGTCCTTGACGGTGACTTGTTTCACTTCGGCGGTGGTGCGGATCTCACCGCCGAAGGATTTCACCGCATCGGCAAGCGCTTCGGCTATTTTTCCAATTCCGCCTGGCACGCTGACGTGCGACAGGCCGCCGCGATTCGTCCAGTTGTGCATGAGCGTGTAACCTGTCCCGGCGCCCATCACCCCGAGGGTAAATCCATGAATGCCAAGGGATGCAACTGCAGCTTTGACGATATCGGACTCAAACCATTCGTCCACGAATTCTTCGGCGGTCATCGGTATGCCGCGGATGATGCGCATCATATCCTTGCCGCCCATCAAACGCAGGTCGAGGCCGAGTTCAGCGAGACCAAGACCTGCGCTGAGGTTGAAGTCCTTTGGCAGGCGCGGCATGATGGTGGAATTGGCTGACTCGATAAACTGTGAGGCTTTCTTCATGAAGTCTAAGAATGGAAGCCAGCTCGCTGCGTCTTTTTCAGAAAAAGGTTTAATCGACTCGGCTGCTTTGACAGGATCCGGGTCAAGGACGAGGTGGTCTTTGTAGGTCGGACTGGCAGTCCGACCTACAAGTGAGATAAATGGTTTTCGGACGGAATCAAGCTTGCCCCGAGCGGAGCCGAAGGGTCCAAGTCCGAATGAGGCGAGTTTCAGGTCTTTGATAATGCCAGGACGCAGAGTCCCGCCGGCATGCAGAGAGTCAACGCTGAAGCCATCGCCGAAAGATTCTGTGACGACCTGCCCGCCGACGATATCGCGTCGTTCAAGCACCAAAACTTTTTTGCCCTTCTTTGCAAGATACGCCGCGGCAACCAGCCCGTTGTGTCCCGCGCCGATGATGATGTGATCGTAGGTGTTCATTAAATACCGTCCTTCAATGCAAGTTCTGCGGCGAATTTACCGGGTGCGCCCATGATGCCGCCGCCCGGATGCGC
This sequence comes from uncultured Anaerolinea sp., assembly GCA_964511765.1. Taxonomy (GTDB): domain Bacteria; phylum Chloroflexota; class Anaerolineae; order Anaerolineales; family Villigracilaceae; genus Villigracilis. Next base: position 39,806 of record CAZEGE010000012.1, on the reverse strand, counting down.
GCCTGAGCCCGCCAGGTAATAGCCATCGATCGGCGTGCGGAAGCCCGACCATTTTGTGGCGGGGCGCATGAAGAAGAGTTGGTGCAGCAGCAATTCGCCGTGGAAGATGTTGCCGCCTGTGATGCCCGTAATACGTTCGGTGTCTTCGGGTGTCAGAACTTGTTTGCCGATGATCGCGCCGCGGATGTTCGGCGCGTAGCGTTCGATGGTGGAAATGACCGCTTCGCCAAACGCTTCGCGCTTGGCATCGTCCCAGCCGCCTTCGATATCATACGGCGCGTACTGCACAAAGCACGACATCACATGTTTTCCCGGAGGCGCCATATCCGGGTCGATCATGGAGGGGAAGATCATGTCGACGTAAGGCTCTTTCGCAAAGCGGCCGTACTTCGCGTCGTCGTAGGCGCGCTCGATGTAATCGATGCTCGGGCTGATGGAAACTGCGCCGCGATGCAATACATTTGAGTTGGGCAACGCGGTGAATTTCGGAAGTTCGCTCAAGGCGATGTTGACCTTGCCCGAAGAACCACGCGTGCGGAATTTTTTAATGGAATGGACCAGATCGTCGGGCAGATATTTTGATTCAACCAGTTTGAGGAAGGTGACGAATGGATCGGCGGATGAAAGGACCGCCTTTGCATGAATCTCATCGCCATTTTCCAACGCGACGCCCACTGCGCGTCCGCCTTTGACGATGACCTGCTTCGCGGTTGCGTTGAGTCTGATCTCAGCCCCGAACGCGCGCGCTGAACTGGCGATGGATTCGGCGATTCCGCCTGTGCCGCCTTTTGCAAATCCCCAGGCGCGGAAGGCGCCGTCGATTTCACCCATATAGTGATGGAGCAGCACATAGGCTGTGCTTGGTGAGCGCGGTCCCAAAAACGTGCCGATGATCCCACTGGCGGATTTTGTCCCCAGCAGCGCATCGGTCTCGAACCATTCTTCGAGCATATCCGCGGCAGATTGGGTCATAATCTTTGCAAGACCATACAATTCCTTGTCGGTCAGTGTCGCGGCGAATTGGCCGAGTTTGAGCAAGCCCATCAGATCCTTAGGATGGAGCGAAGTTGGGTCGGGAGGCAGCATGCTCAAAATGGGTTTAATGGCTTTCGCCAGGCGCGCCATGCGGCGGGCATATTCGTCGTAGGCTTCCGCATCCTTGGGCGAGTGGCGATAAATTTCGCGGCGGGTGGTGTCGTGATCGTCCCAACCTGCGATGTAATCGCCGTTATCCATGGGCGTGAAGGTGCTCGGCAGCGGCAGTATCTTTAATCCGTGCTGTGGAAGTTTCAAATCGCGGATGATCTCTGGGCGCAGGAGGCTGACCACATAAGAGAACTCCGTGAACTTGAAGCCAGGGATGATCTCCTCGGTGACCGTGGCCCCGCCGACCAGTTCCCTGCGCTCGAGCACAACGACTTTCTTGCCTGCGCGCGCCAGATATGCCGCGGCGACCAGTCCGTTGTGTCCGCCCCCGATGATGATTGCGTCGTAATTATTTGTTGTCATAGATAATTCCTTGTTCACCGCTGAGTTCGCTGAGTTTTGTTCTTCTCCGCGCGCTTAGCGACTCTGCGATGAATTATTTCCTCTTCCACTCAGGCTCATAGAACGGCAGCCCTTCGACAAGCTCAGGGCGGCGCTTGACCACCTTCGCATTTTTGATTGTCATTTCTTTTTCCATTCGGGTTCGTAAAATGGGAGTTTTACAACGCGGGCGGGCGCGTGCTTGCGCTGATGTTCGACGGTGATTTCCATTCTCACATCCGTGCCGAGTTTGTAGTACGGCTTCTGGATATGCGCGAGCGCAATGTACTTTTTCAACAGCGGCGACCACGAGGCCGTGGACGCATATCCCACCTGCACGCTGCCGACCATGATGGGCATACTGGCGCGGATCGCCGCCCCAGGGATTTGCGGGGGCATATCCACTTCGGCGTACAACTCTTCCATGCCAACCCAGTCAATTTCGATGCCGACCAACTTCCACGCCGCCCCTGCCTGCTTCTCGCGTTCCAACGCGCGGCGACCGACAAAATAACCTGGTTTATCGAGCGCAACCGTCCAATCGAGTCCCAACTCAAACGGCGACGACTTCTGCGCTTCGATCCACGCGTGGCTGGCGGAGGTGTAATCCACGTCGAGCATGAACAATCCCGCTTCGACACGCGCCATATCGAGCGCGAGAATGCCAACGGGCGTGATGCCATAATCCTGGCCCGCTTCCATCAACGCATCCCAGACCCTGATCGCGTCCCCGGCGTCCATCCAGATCTCATATCCGAGATCGCCCGTGTATCCCGTGCGCGAGATCGTGACTTCGACTCCGCCGAGTTTATTCTTCATCAGACGGAAATACTTCAGCCCTTCGATATCGGACTCGCAAATCCGTTTCAGCACGGACCGTGAGTTTGGTCCCTGCAGACTGAGCGATGCCACGCGGTCCGTTTGTTCTTCAAACTGCACGTCGAGACCGACCGCGTTCATCATCAACCAGCGCAGGTTTGGTTCCGCGGCGGTCAGTCGGAAGGTGGTCTCATCGAGCCGCGCAACGGTGCCGTCGTCTATCATCTTGCCTTCATCGTCGCACCAGCCAGTGTAATAGACCTGTCCCACGCTCATCTTTCGGATGTCCCGCGTGGTGACGCGGTCAAGCAGGCGCGCCGCATCGCGTCCCTTGATGAGATATTTCATCAAGGGTGTGACGTCGATCAACGCCGCCGAGTTGCGGATCGCCCAATACTCGCGGTCAATCGTATGTTCATAGGACCCGACGACGAAATATCCCGCCCACTTGCGCCAATTCTGCGGCTGGCACAACGCGGACGTTCGTTCATGAAATGGGGTGTTACGTAGTTGTTGCATAAATTATCCTTTACTCAAAATTACGACAATTTAATATTATTCGAATACTTCGCTGGCGCGAAGAATACCAGCACCGTTAACCTTTTGACAAGCTCAGGGCGGCGCTCTTCATCAATCGAGTGGAATTTACACGTGGCTTCCACGTTTTTCGCCACATACATCATTGTGTCAGTCTGTAAAGCGTGGCCTTCAATAAAGACTACCAAAGTCTGAAGTTATCAACCAAGTTTGTTTTTGAAAACCCCATATTCTCTTTCCTTGCCTTCTGTTTTTGACCAGCGCCTAATTTCCTGCAAATCCACTTTCTGAATTTGAGTAACTAAGACTGCCTGTGCAAGGCCTTGTTGGTCATTCCAAAAATAAAAAGCACACAATCTGTCTTTTACACAGTCTGTTGGCGAAACAACCCGCAACGTTCCCGTTTCCAATTCAAACTCGCTGACTTCCTTCACGGGTTCCTCGCCAACTGAAAGCGGCCCATCTGGAAATTCCACAAAGAATTGGGTTTCAGAATTTACAAAATAACGCCCCTGTTCCTGGAAGCCTATCTTTTCCATCACCGACTTGATCTTGCTTCGTTTGGAAAAATTGGCGTTGATCAGATCCAAATCTTTTGAAACATATTTGTCGCCGCTGTAAAAAGATACCGCACTCCCGCCTGAAAGCACGACATTGATCCCTTCTTCTTGCAAAGAATCCTGAATGTAAGCCGCTAATTCAGCCTGGCTCATATTCCTGATTTTCTTCATAATGTTTTACCCTTCGCCCGCGGCCTGCGCCTGTTCATTGTCAATTCTTCCTGTTCTTTTACGGGATAAAACGACAAGGCCTTTTCCAGCAATGTTTTCAATTCATTCAAAAACGGGTAACGAGGATTGAACACAAAAGGGCGGGTACGTCCTACTGCACGGCTTGCCAATACACCGCTTTTCTCAAACTTATCCAATTGCATTTGGATGGATTTTAAATCCGCTTCATAGAACCTGGCAATCTCGCGCGCATAGCCCTCCTCGCGCGCAAAAACATAGATCAACACCCGCTCTGCATTTTTTGAACCTAGAAGTGATTCGATCATGGCTGCTTCCTTGTGACGGAAAACCACCGTCAAATGACGTACTATTACCGTCATTATATCACTGCAATCAGTTGTTAAAGTGCATGGTTTTTCTCCAGAATTTTAAAATTATATATTATATATAATTTTCCAACAATGGACGTTTGTCACTTTAATTGGCTTTGTACGCCACATTATCCCCCCTAACCCTGCAATCTTCGCGAATAATGATCCGTTTCATGCCTCAATAATTACAGCCCCGCACTTGCGGGGCTGTTGATTTCTTCTTCTCGGTTCAGGGCTGGATATTTTATCTAGTAGCGGTCTCGTCCGCCGCCACCGCCGCGATTTCGATCTCCGAAATTTCGCTGCGGGCGTTCTTCACGGGGCTTGGCAACATTGACGGTAATTGCGCGACCCATGAAATCCTGACCATTGAACATGCTGATGGCTTTTTGCGCCTCGTCATTGGTTTCCATTTCGACGAAACCAAATCCTTTGGCGCGCCCCGATGCGCGATCTTTGATCAGTGCAACAGAGGTGACGTTTCCAGCCTGGCTGAAGTGTTCTTTAAGATCATCTTCAGTAGCGGCGTAGGGCAGGTTGCCTACATATAACTTGTTTTCCATCTCTTCTCCAAGTGTATCGACGTTCCAGCCTGAACGATGCTGAAGTTTATCATGGATTAATATATTCTGAGACACAAAAAACGAATGGAAAGTCCCCCGCTTCCCTCCCCACCGTTACCTGCTCCATCCGCCAGGCAGACTCATCAACCCGGCATAGATCAGCAAAAGCGCGCCGAGGATGCAAAATAATGTATTGCGAAAACGGATCTTATGCTCTGCTTTCTTCCAACGCGCAGGCAGGTGACCAACGACAACGACGAGCATCATGGTAATGGCGTGCTCAATGCGGTACATGGGGAAACCATCACCTGTCAGACCTTTCCAGATCAGCAGGATGAGACCGAATGTCGCTTGCAGGTCCAATAATCCGCTGAACCCAGAGGCCAGACCGCGGTCCATGCCTTTGAACTCGCCGCCGCGCAGCCAGCCAATTGCAAACTTGACTATGGCAATCAAGGCGACGAGCAGAACCAGCCAGCGAAGATATGAGTGCGTGACAAGTAAAAAGTTCATGTCGAAATTTCTCCTTTAAGGTTTTTGTGATGCACGAAACAACTTTCGAGAAATTATACAGTAAAGCACATCCTCCTTTATAATTTACATCGAAACCAGCAATTCCCAATATGAATCATGCCGCAGCGAGGCGTCCTTGTTCCGCCCTGCGGGTTGTGCATAACCGGTGAGCCGAAGCAGTCTCCTAATCACGGGAGATTGTTTCCTCGGAAAGAACAAGTGCTCTGCTCGCAACGACATAACAAGAATTGTTGCGTCGAAACCCTTTGGAGGCAAAATGACTTATACAACAGTTTTAACAGAAACCCGCGGGCGCGTGGGCCTTGTGCAATTAAATCGTCCACAGGCGATGAATGCTTTTAACGTCGTCATGCTCACCGAACTCTTTGACGCACTCGAAGCATTTGATAAGGATAAGAGTGTTGGCGCGATCATCGTCACGGGCAATGAAAAAGCCTTTGCTGCGGGCGCGGATATCAAAGAGATGGCGGATGCTTCCCCCTTTCAAATGATCACAGATGAACGCGTGGATTTATGGGATCGAATCCGCGGGATAAAGAAACCCGTCATAGCGGCAGTATCAGGCTGGGCCTTGGGCGGTGGATGCGAGTTTTTGCTTTCATGCGACATGGTCATTGCATCCGAATCCGCGAAGTTTGGTCAGCCTGAAATCACGATTGGGATCATCCCCGGCGCGGGCGGCACACAACGCCTTGCGCGTTTGCTTGGCAAACAGCTCACCATGGAAATGGTCATCAACAACCGCACCCTGACGGCCGCCGAAGCGCTTCAATTCGGATTGGTGAACCGCGTCGTCCCGGTGGATGGCTACCTCGATGCCGCACTTGCATTCGCAGAAGAGGTCGCCTCGCGCGCACCGCTGGCTGTCCGCATGGCGAAGGACGCGGTCAATGCTGCGTTTGAAACCACCCTCACCGAGGGCCTGCGGGCCGAGAGGCGCAATTTCTATCCGCTGTTTTCAACGGAAGATCAAAAGGAAGGTATGAAAGCTTTCATTGAAAAGAGAAAGCCAAACTGGAAAGGGAAGTAGGATTTGTCCGCCTCTTTGTCCGATCTGAGAACAGCCTTTTCCCAATTAGGCCTGACCAAAAATCCGGTCATTGCTCACGCATCTCTTAAAGCATTTGGCTCTGTGGATGCGGAGATGATGCTTAATGCCTTACTTGATTCCACCCGCGGCATCATCATGCCGACCTTCACTTATAGGGCGATGTTGAATCCAGAAGTCGGTCCGCCGCGCAACGGCATGACCTATGGCGGCCAGGCCGGCTTTAACAAAACAGTGGAAGCCTTTCACCCCGACATGCCCGCAGATAAATTGATGGGCGTATTGCCTGAAATCCTGCGCAAACATCCCAAAACAAAACGATCCTCGCATCCCATTCAATCTTATGCAGGCATTGGCCTGGATGCGGTCCTTAATATGCAAACTATTTTCGAGCCGTTTGCGCCCATTGCCGCACTTGCCGAGCAGGACGGCTGGGTCCTCTTGCTGGGCGTGGACCAGCGTGTTAATACCAGTATTCACTATGCTGAAAAACTCGCCGGGCGCATGCAATTCATCCGCTGGGCATTGACGAAAGACCGCGTGGTCGAATGCCCTGATTTTCCCGGAGATTCGGAGGGCTTCAACGCGATTGCCATTGACATGGAAAAATATACACGCCGTGTGGAGGTCGGCGGCGCGTTGGTGCAGGCCATACACCTGAAAAGTTTACTTAAAATTGTAATTGAAAAAATATACAAAAACCCCTTCGCCTTGCTGTGCGGCAGGTCCGGTTGTGAACGCTGTGAAGCAGTCAGGTGGGGGTGATACTACCGTGCCACGTCACACGACATGGCGAAATAATAAGAGACAGTCACCTTTAAGGTGACTGTCTCTTTAGTTATTACTGAAACGTAATCGGTTCCACGCGCCAGCTTTCTTCGCCCATCAACTGCTTGAGGCGCTCGAGCAGTTCGGGGCAGATGCGCGTGGTGTCGTTGGGGAAATCGATCAGGTGTCCCTTGCCGATTTCAAAGATCTGAAAACTAAACTTATCATGGCCATGATGCGAGATGAGCGTGCCGTACAAGGTCTTGATGCGGCGCTTGTCACGTTCCTTGTCTCCCGTCGGCCTGAGCATCACCGTGATCTGTTGCGGCGGATGTTCCTTATCCTTGTTCTCTTGCACCAGCGGCATGTACATGGATTGAAGTGCCGCTTCGGGATGTTCGTTGGCCTGCTCCTGCTCTTCGACATTTGCAGTCGCTGAAACAGCGCGAGTCACCAAGGGCGGAGTCGCTGCTTCAGCCGACTTGGATTTTGGTTCAGGCTTTGCAGCGATGGCAGCCTCATCAAAAGATGGCTGCCATTCATTATCCCAGGCCTCGGGGAAATTATCCGGCGGAGGCGGCATGTCATTGTCGATACCATAGCTGGGAGCATCCTCCGCAGCTTGTGGTTGCAGAGCAGGTTTCGTTGGAGTCTGTCTGGGTGGTTGATTCTGTTTGGGAGCAGAGACAGGTGTCGGCTTGGGTTGCATCGTCCCTGTCGGGGGAGCCGCATCCTGTTTGGCGTATGGGTCATTCGCAGCCACCGTCACTTTGATCTCAGTGCGGATCGTATCCACCAATATTTTGGGCGGCGGGTTGCTTTGATCCACTTTGCCTTCGACGATGACGATCTGCCCGACAGTCATTTCCTCGCGATGTTTTTCCCAGGCCCTGGGGAAGAGCACGAGTTCGATATTGCCTTGAATATCCTCCATGGTGACAAAGCCCATGGGCTTGCCTGTTTTGGTGGTATACGGACGAACGGCTGTGATCAGGCCCGCCACGCGAACTTTTTCCTCGTGATTGGCTTCCGGCAGTTGACCGGAGAAATAGCTGACGATTCGTGCGAGTTGGGTTTGGAATTCGTTGAGCGGATGATCCGAAATATAAAGCCCGATGAGCTCACGTTCCCAATTGAGCATGTCGCGTTTCTCAACGTCTTTTACTTCGGGCAGGTTGATCTCTTCGATAATGCCTGTCGCCGCCCCGAAGAGACTCATTTGTCCCGCATCTGCCGCGCGGAAGTGATTGCTGCTGATGGCAACGATGCGGTCCAATGCAGCCAGCATGGAGGCGCGATTGCCGAATCGATCGAGCGCACCCACCTTGATGAGACATTCAAGCGAGCGTTTGCCCACTGAGCGTAAATCCACGCGGCGGGCGAAGTCGTTGAGGTCGGTGAATTTATTTTCCCGGCACGCTTCAACGATGATGCTGACCGCGCCTTCGCTGACGTTTTTTATCGCGCCCAAACCAAAACGAATGCTCGGATGCACCTGCCCTGAATCCGTCGAAGGGTCGATATCTTCAATGTTGAAATCCCACATGGAGGTGTTGATATCGGGCGCCAGCACAGGCACGCCCATGCTGCGTGCGTCTGCCACGTAAAGCGCCACCTTTTCCGTTTGGCTTGCCGAAGCGGACATCAGCGCCGCCATGTACTCGGCTGTGTAATGCGCTTTGAGATAAGCCGTTTGAACGGCAATGACGCCATAATCTGCGGCATGACTCTTGTTAAACCCATACCTCGCAAACTCTTCCCAATCCATGTAAATGGCATCGGCCGTGGATTGATCCATGCCTTTTTCAACCGCACCTTTCACGAACTTGATGCGATGTTTTTCAATCTCCTCTTTTTTCTTCTTTGAAATTGCCTTGCGCAATTCATCTGATTCGGAAGGCGTATACCCTGCAAGTTCCACGGCGGCGCGCATGAGTTGTTCCTGATAGACAGGGATGCCATACGTATCCTTGAAAATGGGTTCCATGGCGGGGTGACGATAATCCACTTCCGCTTCGCCGTGCATACGCGCGATGTAATCTGGAATAAATGCCATCGGGCCGGGACGATACAACGCGACCATCGCGATGATGTTATCCAAACTCTTGGGTTTCATTTGAATCAGCCAGCGAGTCATGCCGCCGCCCTCCACCTGGAAGACGCCAGCGGTTTGACCTGCGCCCATCAATTCAAATGATTTCGGGTCGTCGATGGGAATATTACTCAAATCAAATTTAATGCCGTGACGTTTATAAATCATGTCGCAGGCGCGCGCCATGACGGTCAGCGTGATCAGGCCGAGGAAGTCCACCTTCAACATGCCCAGCGAATCGAGAATGCCCATTTCAAATTGGGTCACTGATTTGATGGGCGTATCTTCTGAATTTGAAGTTGGGCGATGAAGCGGGAGATAGTCCACGATGGGTTGGTCTGAAATCACCACGCCCGCCGCGTGTGTGCCGGCGTTGCGGACCGTTCCCTCCATTTTTGTGGCGATATCAATCACTTCGCGCATTTTTGGATTGTTATCGTAAATGTCCTTGAATTCCTTGATCGCAAGCGCGTCTTCCATTGAAGAGCCTTTACCTGCTGTAAAAGGCACAAGTTTGGCAACGCGGTCCACTTCGGGCAATGGAATTTCCATCACGCGCGCCACATCACGGATGGCGGCTTTGGTTCCCATGGTGCCGAAGGTGATGATCTGCGCGACTCTATCGTTCCCATATTTTTGCGCGCAGTATTCCAGCATCTCAGAGCGGCGGTCGTCGCGGAAGTCAAGGTCGATATCAGGCATGGAGATACGGCCCGGGTTGAGGAAACGTTCAAAAATGAGGGCGTGTTCGAGCGGGTCCACCATCGTGATCTCAAGCGTATACGCGATGATCGAACCGGCTGCAGAACCGCGGGCGTTGTACCAAATTCCATTTTCACGGGCGAAGCGGCACAGGTCCCACACGATCAGGAAATATGCATCGAATCCCATGGTGTGCACGACGCTTAATTCGTAATCGAGTCTTTCTTTAACCTTTTGGCTGATTGCATCCTCCTGGTATCTTTTCCCCGCTCCGGCCTCGCATAACGAGCGGAGGTAAGTTTCAGCAGTATGACCTTCAGGGACGGTGAAATCGGGCAGGTGATAACCCTTGAAGCCAAGGTCCACATTACAGCGTTCGGCGATGAGCAAGGTATTTGAAAGCGACGCTGGTACTTCGGCGAAGAGTTGACTCATCTCCGCGGGCGAACGCAGGAAGTACGAATCGTCCGTCATACGCATGCGGTCCGGGTCATTGACCGTGGAGTTGGTCTGAATCGCAAGCAGAATATCCTGCAGGCGCGAATCCTCCTGGTTTACGTAATGGACGTCATTGGTGGCAATGTAATTGGCCTCGTAACGCGCGCCCATCTCCAGCAGGCTTTTATTTAAGCCGGTGATCTCTTTGATGTTGTGCTGCTGCAACTCGACAAAGAAGTTGTCCCTGCCGAAGACATCGTAATACCAGTTCATGCGGCGCACGGCTTCTTCGGGATTGTCGTTCAACAATGCGCGCGGAATCTCCGCAGACATGCAACCCGAGGAGCAGATCAAACCTTCGGAATGCGCGGCCAGGAAGTCGTGGTCAATACGAGGATAATAATAGAAGCCTTCCAGCTGTGCGGCGGAGGCGATCTTCAGAAGATTCCTGTAGCCAGTTTCGTTTTCAGCAAGCAGGAGCAGGTGAAAGGAAGAGCGATCGAGTTTTGAGTCTTTATCCTTCATGCCGCGGGCAGCCATGTAGGCTTCGAGGCCGATGATCGGCTTGACTCCTTCCGCTTTGGCCGCCTTGTAAAAATCAATGACCCCAAACATGGTGCCATGGTCCGTGATCGCCACGGCGGGCATGTCCATTTCTTTAACGCGTTGAACCAGCTTCTTGATGTTTGAGAAGCCGTCGAGCAGGGAATATTCCGTGTGGACGTGTAAGTGGGTGAAGGACATGTTTGTTTGGTGATTTCACAATAAGGCTAGGTAACCATCGAACTAAATTGGATTATAGCACGCACGTCCAAGGACTCATCTTGTATGAGATTATTTTCTATCGCAGGCTTTTATGGTCGTGAAGTGCCATATAAGCGATAGATTGATTTTCCCTTGATCACTGCCTCCAGGTAGTAATTTTCTTCAACGAAGGTGTAGACTGCCTCCAAATTATCTGGAAGATAGGGCCATTCAATTCCCGCCGATCTTTGTTCCGCCCGTTTTTGTGGATCGAGGGATGGGATGGTGAGGCGCCCCATGTCCACGATGAGAACGGGGATGTTTCGTTTGATATCTTCGAAGAAGTCTTCATTCAACCTGTCCGAGATCTCGGACTCAACCATCATTGGATAGAACAATGTTGAATAGGGCGCATTGCGCCTGGACATGAAATTCTCCCCCGGCATTGTCGCCCAAAAGAGGACGTACTCATCCGGGCGGGTGTGATTCTCAACATAAATAGAGATGGCGGAGCGCAATTCACGCTCTGGTCCATGGATGAGGCGGTCCATGGCTTTTTGATACAGGCCGGCGCGTCCGCTTGCCACGAAAATACCCATGGATACAGCCAGTACCAGGCTAATTGGAAGAAGAGCGGGAGTTTGAATATTTTTTGTGAAACCAGCCAGCTTCTCTTGTATTGTATGGAAGGCATATCCGCTCAAGAGAGCAATGAATGGAAGCCAGTTGATGAAGTAATGCCCGTAGTTTCTCCGGGCTGGATCGCTGAGATAAACAGCCATTGGCATGCCGATGAGAATAACAATAAGCAGATAAAACACGGGTTTTCCACGATAGTATTTGATTCGGAATAGCACAAGAACATATCCGATGAGAGCGACCCAGGCAGACAGATTCAGGTACCCAAAACCGACGGAGATTGGGGAATTGGATGTTAATGAGGTGCTGCTGTAGGTAAGGTTATACAAAATGGATGCTTCAAACATTTCCTGCAATAGTCCATGATACGCGAAGTAAGCTGAAGTGATTATGATGGGTATTAAAAATCCCGTTGTGATCCAGAAGGTTGAGAATAAAAGCGCGCGGAATTTGTGGTGCAATATCAGGGTACAGACAAGTACGAAAATAACCACCGTTTCCACGATGGCATTGTTCGGGCGGAATAAAAAGCTGAATGCCAGCATCAGCCCAAGGGTCAAGTTGTTGAGGCGGTTTCCAGGGGAGTCAATGAGTTTGAGAAAGAGCAGCAGAGAAATGAAATGAAATACCAGAGGATATTCTTCCGTGTAATTACCACCTTGAAGAACGAAGTCCAGACCCCAAAGCCAGGTGACCACTCCGAGCAGGGCAGATTCCGTACCCCAGATCTTTTTAATAAGTTGATAGGAAGACAGAATGGCGGCAAAAAGAAAAATATACTCAACAAGCCAGATGCCCCATCTTGATCCGCGTCCGATGCGAAGAGCAATTGCATTAAGATAAAAAATGGCTGGCGGTTTGCTTTCCCAGACGTCTTGATAGGGTAATTGGCCCTTCACGACCTGCTTGCCAATATAAGCATAGAATCCGTAATCGCGGTTTGGTAATTCTGTGCCCGGGTTTGCCTGTGTCAGGATGGTTAATGCAAGAATGGCAAAAGTTGATGTCAATATAAAAAAGCGCCAGGAATTTGCGAGGTTATAAGTTGTTGACTTCATGATTTTGTGTGGGAATATAAAAAATTATATCATTAGATCAAAATACCCCTTCAAGAAGCGGTAGAAACGCAGGATAGCCCATTGACTTTAAAGAAAAATAGCGGTTCATCGAATCCGATAATTATTGCGGGAAAAAATAGCATGATATTTTTATGTTTGAAGAAAGGTAGATAAAGGCGTATTTATAAGGTTGGGATTTTACGGTGTACTCCAATTGGGGTAAGAGATAAATATTGGTGGGTAGTGTATCTGTGAAACATGATGTTTGTCAGGATTGTATGGTTATATTAGGCACTATAAATTGTGAATAATTTCACTAGTATTATTAATGGGGGATATGCATGGTTTATTGTGAATGGACGATTTTGGTCGTGCCGGGCTGTAACTGGTTTAGGTCTGTCGTGTCCTTTACGCGGCAGGTTGAGTTGCAAAGCACGGAGGCACTTATGCCCCAAATGACAGATGAAAGAGTTTGTGCGGGGTTGACCCACGAAGAAGACCTTTCCCTATATGCTTTGAAATGTGATGATGTACGATGGATTTATCACCTCCATCTGGTTTTGGGACAACAACTGCCGCCGCAGCATCCCGACGAGGGAAGCTGATTTTGGTTTTTTTGGATTGATGCCATACGAAGCAATATCGTAGCTCGCGATCAAAATATTTTGTACCTGCCATTTTGTCATTTGACGCTTGTGCCATTTTATTTGTCGACTTTCTTTTGATAATTTTGTGTAATAACAAAAAGTGAAAAAACTTCACAATCGTGAGAGTTGCCTTTTTTACAGACGTTGAGGAGGCTGACCATGTTTGATCATTCGACCGTCGCCGGTGTTTGCCCCTTGTGGCGTTGGATGTCGCATCCGACGAATGAAGGCGTCTTATGTCCCATATGAATCGCATTGTAGTTGCTGATCCAAAGCGATGTATCGGGTGTTATGCCTGCGTTGCCGGTTGTGTGGAGGGGCATCGCAAAGTTGGTTTGCAGGCATACCCAAGACTCTACATTATCCACACCCCGCCTGTCGGAGCCATGCCCATTCAATGCCGCCATTGCGAAGAACCTTCCTGTGCGGCAGTTTGCCCGGTCAAAGCCATCACTTATCGAGACAATTCAATCAACCTGAATGAAAGTCTGTGCATCGGCTGTAAGATGTGCGCCCTGGCATGCCCATTTGGAGCAATCATTCCGGGCGGTACACCTCTTCCAAAACTCGAGTTTAACGCAGGGCAATACACGTACGTCAATTCGCCTTATCAGGCTGATCCAATGTACCTGCGCGAATTTGCGATACAGGAACGCCTGTCCATCTTGAATTGGCGCATTGGTCAAAAAACTGTGGCTGTCAAGTGTGATCTGTGTTATTTCAGCGAAGAAGGTCCCGCCTGCGTGATCGCCTGTCCACACAAGGCTTTGAGTCTGGTTGATGAAGAGGCGGGGTATTCGAAGGAATTTATTGAACAAATAAAGTCCGTGGTTGTGTTTGAAGAAGAAGTTTAAGCCGAAGGAATCTGTATGGATACAATTCAGATATTACTGCTTTCCGTGGCATTGTTTGGGGTGGGCGCTTTCGCCTCGCTTGTACTCAATGGAGTTAGCCGGCCCGCTCGCGTGACTGCAGGGCTGATCGGAACCATAGCCTCTTTTATTGGACTGGTATCTGCGATTCGGGCCGGGATAAATATCCCATCTCCTTTAGAGTTGTCATCTCCGCTTCCTTTCGGACACTTCACCCTGCAAATGGACGGTCTTTCCACTCTGCTGGTTGGCATGATCTGCCTGCTGGGTCTTGCTGTTAGTTTATATTCCATATCCTACGTAGGACAGTATACAAAACAAAACGTGGGATTGCTGGGTTTTTTCACAAACCTTTTCATTGCCATGATGTTGCTGGTGGTAACCGTAGCCAATGCATTCTACTTCCTGGTATTCTGGGAAATGATGACTTTGGCTTCATACTTCCTTGTCATGTTCGAAAGCGAGAAGAAGGAAACAGTGCGCGCCGGCTATCTTTATATGTTGATCGCACATGCCGGCGGGACATTGATCATGCTGTCATTTTTTGTATTTTTCCTGACAACGGGCAGTTTTGACTTTGCTGCATTCCGTCAGGCAGATTTGTCACCGGCCTTGAAAGACCTGGTTTTTCTGCTGGCTTTGGTAGGGTTTGGGGCCAAGGCGGGTATGGTCCCTCTGCATTTTTGGATGCCACCCGCCTACTCCGCCGCACCCTCCAACGCTGTCGCGCTCATGGCCAGTGTGATGAAAAAGACTGCAATCTATGGCATTCTCCGCATCTGTGTGGATTTGTTGGGCGCGTCGGTCTTGTGGTGGGGGTTGCTGGTATTGTTCTTTGGCGCCTTATCGGCTGTGCTTGGCGTACTCTTCGCTCTGGTCGAGCGAGATATAAAGCGCATCCTGGCTTATTCCAGTATCGAAAACGTGGGAATCATAATGATGGGAATCGGGGTGGGAATGGTCGGTGTGGCAACACGGCAACCAACCGTGGCATTGATCGGGTTTCTGGCTGCGCTGTATCATGCACTCAATCATTCCTTTTTCAAAGGACTGTTGTTCCTCGGTGCCGGTTCTGTGGATTACCGCATCCATACGCGAAACTTAAATGAAATGGGAGGGCTGGGCCGGTTGATGCCCTGGACTGCTTTGATGTTCCTCGTTGGGGGTTTATCGATTGCGGCGATACCACCATTCAATGGGTTTGTCAGCGAATGGTTTACTTATCAAGCTTTCTTTTCTGCCAGTAACGGGCAGGATTTCATCGTTCGATCTTTCATGCCGCTGTGCGCCGTGCTTCTGGCATTCGTCGGAACATTGTCAGCCATGGTGGCAATCAAGATGTATAGCGGTGCATTCTCAGGTCCAGCGCGAAATGAGGAGGCGGGAAAGGCAAGCGAGGTGCCAGCTTCGATGTTGAGCGGCATGGCTTTTCTGGCAATCGGTTGCATCCTTCTGGGCCTCGGCGCGCCACTCATTGCGCCGTATCTTGCGGGCGTGGTCGCGGACACATTGAACATTCCAGCCACGACAGTTGCGAGCGGTTCATGGGTATATCCGGTGAACATAGTGCAGGGAGTTTTATCCGCTCCATTGATGGCTGTTCTTCTGCTTGGGTTGCTGTTGGTGCCAGTCGTACTGATAGCGGTTTATGGTGATCGTCAAGCTGGGACGCGGATAGTGAATGATCCATGGGCATGTGGGTATGGATATTCAAAGAAGATGTCGGTCTCAGCCAGTAATTTTGACCAACCCATTGCTGTTACGTTCAACGGTATATATATGTTTCGTTCCGCGGCGCAAAGGTTGATGGAAGCGATTGGCTCATTGTCAAAACGTTTGAATGAGGCAATTGTCCGCGTCGAACCTGTGTTGGAAAGGATAATTAAAGATCCAACGACTCGAACCGTGGAGTACGTGGGTCAACATATTCAGGCGCTCCAAATGGGCGACATTCGGATGTATTGCTTGTACATCATCCTCACTTTAGCCATTCTCCTGATCGCCGTTTTCAAGTAGGGATAATTCCATGATATCAACCAGTATGTTTTTCATTGGATTGTTGCAAGCTCTTGTGATTCTTGCAGTTGCGCCGATGTTCTCCGGCTTCTCTCGTGTCATGAGGGCGAAAATGCACAATCGCCGCGGTCCAGGTATCTTCCAGAACTATCGCGACATTATAAAACTGATGAAACGACAGGAGGTTATTTCGGAACAGGCGGGTTGGGTTTTCCGCGCAACTCCATATATCACGATCGCCTCCATGTTGTTGATCGCGGCAATACTTCCGGTATTTACGTCGCGTTCGCCGTTCGAATGGGTGGGAGATTTGATCCTGGTGATTTATCTCTACGCGCTGTCCCGCTTCTTCTTTTCGGTTTCAGGTTTGGAAACTGGCAGTACATTCGGCGGAATAGGAGGGCGTCGGGAATTGTTCCTCTCTGTTCTGATCGAACCTGTGATGTTGATGGTGTTGTTCGTGATGGCGTTGCTGGCAGGCTCCACCAACTTGAGTGTGATCAGTACAAAGGTTGCGACCGGGCAGATCCCTTTTTACACATCAGTATGGCTGGGCATGCTGGCATTTGCATTTGCATCCTTTGTGGAAATGGGCAAACTGCCCTTCGATCTCGCAGAGGCTGAGCAGGAACTTCAAGAGGGTCCGTTGACGGAATTCTCCGGGAAGTCGCTGGCTTTGATGAAGTGGGGAATTTATATGAAGCAGGTTGTTCTGGTTGCCCTGTTCCTGGCTGTCTTTCTGCCATTTGGAAGCGTGACTACATTCTCATCCGGGTTGCCGGCATTGTTTTCGATCCTCCTGGCGATTGTGGTCTTCTTCCTGAAAGTTATCGTGTTCTATTTCATCGTTGCAGTACTGGAGAATGCCATGGCTCGTGTACGCTTCCTGAAAGCTTCCGCAGTGACGTGGACCGCGTTGGGTGCGGCAATCCTGTCCTTTGTGTTTTATCTGGCTAATGTGTAGGTGAGGAGGAACGAAACATGGCTGCATTGTTCCTTGCCAGTTTCCTGATCCCGTTATTGGGCGGAGTATTGACATTGGTTATTCCGCGCGGTTGGGTCAAGGTCTTCAGCCAGATCGCGGCATTTCTGGCCTTCGCGTGCAGTCTGCTCATTCTGATCGAATTGGCCAAGGCCGGGCAGGTTGCATTCACAGCGGATTTGGTGCCCATTGCGGGTATCGCAGTATTTGGCGTTGTCGTTGACAAGGTCAGCGCGCTGGTGGGTCTGGCAGTCACTCTGGTAGGCTTCCTGATCGTGGTGTATTCAACCGGTTATCTAAGCCCGGAGAATAGGGAGCATCCCGAAGTCGAAGTGAAGCGCAGGTATTACTTCTTCCTGCTGGCATTCATCGGATCGATGGCGGGTTTGGTGTACTCATCCACGATGCTCGGTTTGTTGGTCTTCTTTGAATTAACCGGCGTTTGTTCATGGGGTTTGATCGGTTACTACGATGATATTAAGGCACGCAAGGCGGCCATGAAAGCCATCATCACGACCCAGGTGGCTTCACTTGGTTTGTATGTGGCAACAGCGGTATTTTTTATATCGAGCGGAACTTTTAAACTTTCAGCGCTTGCCAGTCTAACGGACAATACCAAGCTCATTATTTTCTTCGGGGTTCTGATTGCGGCGTGGGGCAAATCGGCGCAACTGCCCTTCCACTTTTGGCTGCCGGATGCAATGGTTGCCCCGACACCGATCAGCGCCTACCTGCATGCGGCCTCGATGGTAAAAGTGGGCGCTTATGTTCTTGCCCGTTGCCTGATCTCAGCGGGATATGTGCCACCTGTGATTGGAACAGTCGGCGCGGTAATGGCGATACTCACCATGCTGTATGGTTTCTTGATGTACTTCCCCCAGAAGGATTTGAAGAGACTGCTGGCTTATTCAACCATTACACAACTCTCTTATATTTTCCTGGCGCTGTCAGTCTCGATTTTCGGCTCATCCATGGCTTTCAACGGCGCAATAGCGCATATCTTCAATCACGCCTTCGCCAAAAGCCTCTTCTTTCTGGTGGCAGGCGCGCTTAGCTATGCGGTTGGAACCAAAATGTTGCCCTCCCTGAAAGGGATCATGAGCAAGATGCCGCTGATCGGCGTCGGTTTTTTGTTTGCCACTCTGGCTGTGAGCGGTGTCCCGCCTTTCAATGGATTTTTCAGCAAGTTCAGTATTCTGGCGGGAGGTTTTATGACCGCCCGGAATGAACCACTCTTGATGGTGTTGATGGTGATCGCTGCTCTCGAGACGATCGGGAGTTTTGCCTGGCTCTTCTGGGTCTTTGGCGAAGCCGTGCCCGGTGAAGCATCAGCCGAGGTTTTGTCTGCAACGCGCCTCCCGCCTCAGATCCAGTTTGTGCTTGGTGCGTTGGCCTTCCTGACACTCATCTCAGGATATTTCGCCGCAGTGTGGATGGGTTGAAAGGAGATATGCGGATATGTCAAATGTAATTCTCATCAATAGCCTGACTGGTTTACTGATCCTGACGTCATTGCTGGTGATCGAGGTTAATCAACCGCGCTGGTCGGCTTTAATGTACAGCCTTCAATCCTTTGTGTTGGTTGGGATCTTCGCGTTACTGGCTTATACAACCGAGGCTGAGCAACTCTACCTATGGGCAGGGAGCGCCTTCATCACCAAAGTTATCCTGGTACCGTGGATTTTGTATGGCGCTCTCACAAAGGTAGGTAACCCGGAAAAACCACGCAACGCGATGGGGACAACGCTCTCTTTCTTACTGGCGGCGGTTGCCTTGGCAGTCTCCTTCATTGTAGTGGACCAGATTCAGCTCAAAGCCGCGGAGCCGTTCAAGCCTGCCCTGGCAGTTTCCATGGCGCACTTCTTCTTTGGCGAGCTATGTATTTTGACCCAGCGCAACTTGTTCAAGCAAGTGCTTGGTTTCTGTTTGATGGAGAACGGCTCGCACCTGACGCTTGCGCTGCTTGCCTACAATGCGCCTGAACTTGTCGAAATCGGGATCGCCACCGACGCTGTGTTCGGTGTGATCATTATGGTGACTTTGGGCTACCAGATCTACAAGAGTTTGGGCACGCTGGATACAGCCGACCTGAACACGCTGAAAGGATAAGTTCAAGATGACGGAAACAACGTATCTGATCTGGCTCCTGCTTATCCCTCTGGTTTTCTCCCTGGTGTCTTTCACGGCGCGCTGGCTCGGACGTATTGGACGTATTCTGGTTGAAGTGGCGCATCTGGTGAGCGTGACGTTGGTGTTGATCCTATCCTTGTTAACAGTCGGCGCCGTTCTCGATTCGGGTTCCATCTTTGGTCTGGGCAACTGGTTGCATGTGGATGCCCTCAGCGCTGTTTTTCTGCTCATCATCGGCGTGGTTGATTTTCTTGTGGGAATCTATTCCATCGGGTATACGCGTCATGAGTTGCAGACAGGTGAGTTTGACGATAATAAATTGAGCACGTATTACGGCCTTTTCAACCTTTTCGTATTCACCATGCTCCTGGTGGTGACTGCCAACAATATCATCATAATGTGGGTGGCGGTGGAAGCCACCACGCTTGGCTCCGCCTTTTTGGTGGGAATCTATGGGCATCGTTCCTCGCTGGAGGCGGCCTGGAAATACATCATAATTTGTACTATGGGTGTGGCTTTTGGTTTATACGGAACCGTATTAGTCTATTCCGATGCGTTCAATGTAATGCAGGTTCCCGGCAGTGCAGTATTGTGGACGGAGATCATTAAAAATACACAGTCCCTTGACCCCACACTGATCAAAATGGCATTCGTCTTTGTATTGGTTGGGTTCGGCACCAAGGCCGGTCTATTCCCAATGCACGCCTGGCTTCCCGATGCGCACAGTGAAGCGCCCAGCCCGATCAGCGCCATGCTCTCGGGAGTATTGCTGAATTGCGCTCTGTTGGTCATCTTCCGTTTTGCGACCATCTCGAACCTGGTACTTGGACCCGCCTTTGCCCAGACCATCTTCCTATTTTTTGGGATGATCTCTGTGACATTCGCGGCGTTCTTCATGTATATGCAGCGTGACATCAAACGCATGCTGGCGTATTCCAGCATGGAAAACATCGGCTTGATCGTGCTTGCCTTTGGCATTGGCGGCCCCGCGGGAATCTTCGCAGGTCTGTTGCAGGCCATCAACCATAGCCTGGTCAAGTCGCTCATGTTCTGTACCTCCGGAAATATCCTGATCAAATATCACTCGCGAAATCTGGATCAGGTCAAGGGTATGTTGCAAGTTATCCCGGTCAGCGGCGTATTGATGATGGTCGGCGCGCTGGCGCTGGTTGGAATCCCGCCCTTCAATATCTTCCTCAGCAAGTTCTTCATCATCGCAACAGGATTGGGGGCAGGATATAACTGGTTAATGATCCTATGCTTGTTGCTCCTCACGGTGGTCTTTGCCGCGTTCTTCCGGGTGATTTCATCCGCTCTTTTCGGCGAGAAACCAGATTCCGTGGAAAAGGGTGAAGCGAATTGGTTGACATTGATCCCCGGCGCGGTATTGGTCATATTGATTCTTGTTCTCGGACTGTACATCCCATCCCAATTGATGACGTTACTGAACGAAGCCAGTTATTTAGCCATAACGGGAGATTCCAGTCAGCAGGTCGCGATGAGTATGAAGGATTTTCTGTTGCCACTCGCGCATTTATTGCCGTAAAGAAAGGACAGCCTTACATGACTGTATTGACAGAAGAGAAACCTAAAGTTGGCGGTAAATATATCGAAGCTCTGCGGGCCCGCTTCGGCAATTTAATCCTGGATGAATCCTGGCAGGCTCCCGATCAGGTAACAGTGACTGTCCCCTTGAACAGCCTGCCGGATGTGGTGGAAATGCTTTATTACCAACAAGGCGGCTGGCTTGCCACAGTGGTTGCCAATGATGAACGTCCGTTGAATGGGCAGTTCGCAATCTATTATGTTTTATCAGTCGAGGGGTTGGGTGATGATTCGGAAACAGGCGGGAAGGTTTACGTGGCGGTACATGCCCAGATCCCGCCGCACCAGCCTGAGTTTCCATCGGTGACACCGAAGGTGCCCGCGGCCGTCTGGTACGAGCGCGAAGTGCGGGACATGTTTGGTCTGCAACCGGTTGGTCTGCCGGATGAACGCCGCCTCGTCCTACCCGACGACTGGCCCGACAACCTCCATCCTTTACGCAAAGACTCGATGGATTACCGTTATCGCCCCGAGCCGACCACCGAAGATGAAAATTATGATTTCATCAACGTGGAGGGTGAAGGCATTGTTCAAGTGCCACTGGGACCGTTGCATATGACATCGGATGAGCCGGGGCACTTCCGCTTGTATGTGGATGGTGAATATATCGTTGACGCTGACTACCGTCTATTCTACGTTCATCGAGGCATGGAAAAATTGGCGGAAAGCCGGTTGAACTACGATCAGGTCACATTCCTTGCGGATCGTATTTGCGGCATCTGTGGATATGCCCATAACGTGGCATACAGCAATTCGGTCGAGCGCGCATTGGGAATTGAAGTGCCCGCGCGTGCTCAATTCATCCGCACTATTCTGCTCGAAGTGGAACGTCTGCACAGCCATCTGCTTAACCTTGGGCTGGCATGTCACTTTGTTGGTTTTGATACGGGCTTCATGCAGTTCTTCCGTGTCCGCGAAAAAGCGATGAAGATGGCGGAAATGCTGACTGGTTCACGCAAGACTTATGGCGTCAACCTGATCGGCGGCGTTCGCCGCGACATTCTGAAGGAACAACGGACAACTACATTGCAACTGCTGAAGGAATTGCGCGCGCAAGCAACCACGCTGGTCAACATGTTTTTGGAGACACCCAACATCGTCCAGCGCACACAGAACATCGGTCGACTGGAACCACAGGTGGCGCGTGATTACAGTCCCGTTGGACCGACATTGCGTGGCTCCGGCTTCGCACGAGATATACGCGTGCTCCATCCCTACTGCGCCTATGACCGCGTGCCTTGGAAAGTGGTCTCGAAAGATGGATGCGATATCCTGTCGCGGACATTGATCCGTGCCGAGGAGTTCTTCGAGTCGGTTTCGATGGTGGAGCGTTGTTTGGATGAAATGCCCGAAGGTCCGGTTCTGACCGAGGGGTTCGCGTATCAGCCTTACAAGTTCGCGCTTGGATATGTGGAAGCCCCGCGCGGAGAGGATATCCACTGGAGCATGTTGGGCGACAACCAAAAGATCTATCGCTGGAAGTGCCGCGCCTCCAGTTATAACAATTGGCCCGCTTTACGTTACATGTTGCGCGGCAATACGATCTCCGACGCGCCTTTGATCGTCGCGAGCATTGATCCGTGTTATTCATGCACCGAGCGTGTCACTGTCGTAGATGTCCGCAAGAAGAAGGCCACCATCGTCCCATACAAGGAAATGGAACGCTACTGCATCGAGCGCAAGGGCTCGCCACTGAAGTAGTAATTGCGCAAAGGAGACTGGCGTTATGCTGAAACTCATCAAAGAAGTTTTGAGGGTTGGCGAGGCCACCCTGCCCTATCCGTTCGAACCGATCGAACAGATGCCGGGCTTTCGCGGCAAACCTCATCACGATCCCGAACAATGCATCGCCTGTGCGGCTTGCGCCATTGCCTGCCCGCCCAATGCCTTGAACATCACCACCGATCTCGATCAGGGATTCCAGACATGGAGTCTCTTCATGGGTCGTTGCATTTACTGCGGGCGTTGTGAAGAGGTCTGCCCGACAGGAGCCATCACGCTCAGCCCGGATTTTGAACTGGCCGTCATGAACAAACAGGATCTGTACGAACGGGCCGACTATAAACTGGCCTCCTGCCGAATCTGCGGAACGTATTTTGCCCCGATCAAAGAGATCGAATATGCAGCAGCGCTGCTTCGTCAGAGCGGCATGTCCGCTGATGCGTTGGCAGATACACTTTCCCTGTTGGAGGTTTGCCCGGAGTGCAAGCGCAAGAACGACGTCCCCAAAATGGTGAGCCTGTTCCAAAAGGAGGGTTCTGATGTTCAGCGATAAACCAACCAGCCAGGTGGTGGCGGAACAAAGCAAGTATTCCATCCAATTGGATGAACAGGCAGGACAGCTCAAAGCAAAACTTCTCAAAGACATCCATCGTTCGATCTATGTGTACCGCATAGATTGCGGCGGATGTAATGGATGTGAGATCGAGATCTTCGCGGCGCTCACCCCACTCTTCGATGTGGAACGTTTCGGCATCAAGGTTGTTTCATCACCGCGCCATGCAGATGTGCTGGTTTACACCGGCTCCATGACCCGCTCGATGCGTGTCCCAGCCATGCGTGCCTATCACGCCGCGCCAGACCCGAAGATCTGCGTAGCCTACGGCGCATGCGGAAGTTCGGGCGGCATCTTCCATGACTTGTATTGTGTATGGGGCGGAGCAGACAAGTTCATCCCAATTGATATTTATATCCCCGGGTGTCCGCCGACCCCGGCCGCCACCATTTACGGTTTTGCCATGGCCCTGGGCATACTGGGTCAAAAATTGAAGGCAACACATCACGTGCAGGGTGAGGATGAACATGTTCTGCCGCATTATCCGCAGGTTCCGCTGGCTTTGCGGGTTGATATCGAACGGGAAGCGCGTCGCATGGCTGGCTACCTGTATGGGAAACAGATCGCCGGGAAATTCCTTGAACTGTTCGAGAATGATCCGAAACACGTTGAACAGAATGTTCAATCGTATCTCGATCAGCAGGATGATCCCCGTCTGACAGAGATCATGAACCGTCTCACGCAGAATTATCGAACCCATCAAGGAGAAAAATAGCCCATGAGTGAGCGGGTTGTTTTCTATCAGTTGACGCATAAATTCGTCACTCAGGAGCAGGGCATCCCGGAGAGCGCCCGTCAGGTGGTCTATTATTCACTGGCCATCGGCCACCATGTGGGTGTGATGGATTGCTTCCAGAGTCTGATGGAAATCCCGCTTGATGATTACCGCCAGTGGATCGAGCATCTCCCCGAAGGGATAGGCCGCCGCAAAATGGAAGGTCTGATCAAATGGAGCGAGATCGAAGTCAACTGCGAACACGCAGGTGTCCTCATCCCTGCTTTGAAAGACTCTCTACCCCACATGGATGCCTCGCAGGTGCAATGGTCAGGCATCCTCTCTCAAACCCTTGGACAAATGATCGAGGAGCCTGCCATGTATTTGATCATAAGGAAGCGTGCATGATGAAGAAACTTGTGTTGACGGTTGGCAACCCAATGATGGGCGACGACGCGGCCGGACCGCTTCTTGCGCAGACTATGGCTGGTTTGCCCATAGACGGTTGGGACGTACTTGACGGTGGGTCCGTGCCCGAGAATTGTCTGCACCGAATCCGTGAGATGGCGCCTGACCAGGTTCTCGTTGTAGACGCGGCAGACATGGATCTTGCACCCGGTGAGATTCGCCTCATCAGTGACGAAAGACTCGACGACCCTTTCTTGATGACCACACATACACTGCCGCTTTCCTACCTGATAAAGTCTTTGCGGGAATCCACCTCGCAGGTTGAACTGCTTGGCATCCAGCCTCAGGTGGTGGCGTTCGGGTTTCCTGTCTCGCCTGAAGTAAAACAGGCGATTGGATCGTTGTACGAAAACTTGAAACAGACAGATCCTATTTGGGAAGTTTTGGAATCAGCCAGCTTGCTGGCGAACATGCAGTAGCAAGTTACTACATTCCACATGGAAACAAACCGAGGTTGGAACATGCTTATGAAAACGATACGATCCCTTGAAGACCTGAACCGCTTGCGAGAGGAAGTGATCGAGGAGAAACGGCGCAAGGCCGGTCAGGGAAACATCCAGATTATTGTCAGCCTCGGCTCGTGCGGGATTGCGGCAGGCGCGCTCGACACGTTGAACACAGTCCTGCAAATGGTTGAGGATGACAAGATCAAGAATGTTACGGTTTCGCAGATCGGTTGCATCGGTCTCTGCAAATATGAGCCGCTCCTTGAGGTGATTGTAGGTGACGCACCGGCAGTGATGTATGGAAGAGTAACTCCTGAAGCCGTCAAGCGGATTATTCGGGAACATGTGATCGGTGGCAAGGTCGTTAATGAATTCGTGATCGAATCCACTCCCTTCCCAACGATCTGAAACGGCAGCAGGAAGCGTTCGAGGTGAAATTATGGATACAGAAATCAAGGAAAACGAATTGGATATTGCCGATTTGGTGAACGAAGCGATTGAAAAACACGGCGCAACGCGCGATGCTGTAGTGCCCATCCTGAGCGAGATCAATCGCACGCTGGGATATATCCCGGCCTCAGCCCTCCCCGAAATTCGTCGTCACATTCACGTTCCGCAAGAGGGTGTGTTCCTCGCTGATAGCCATATCTATTCGGCAGCCAGTTTTTATCACTTGTTTTCGTTGAAACCGCTTGGCAGGCATATCATCCGTTTTTGTGAAAGTGCGCCCTGCCATGTGATGGGCGGCCGCGAAGTGATACAGGCTATTCAGGATGAGTTGAGTTTAAACCCCGGTGAGACCAGCAATGACATGAAGTGGTCGCTGATCACAACCAGTTGTGTGGGCATATGCGGGGTCGGGCCGGTCTTCCTTGTGGATGATGATGTCTATGGCAATGTCACGTCGGAGCGTGTGCCAGAGATCCTTGCACGGTACCAGTAACAAGGTCCAGAAAGAACCGACCCTGACGTGAAGAGGTGATAGATGAAAGTAATCCGATCAATGGTACTAGTCTCAGTGGATCAAGCCAGTCTCGAACGCGGCGCCGAGAAGGTGTTTCATGCGTTCATTGAAGAAATCGAAGAGTTTGGCTTGTCAGATCAAATCGCAGTGTCCACGATCCGTGATGTGGGTGTACACGAGGACGTGCCGCTGGTGATCGTCTATCCGGACGCGGCCGTGTATGCGCCTGTAAGAGTTGAAGATGTGCATACGATTGTTGAGGAGCACCTATTTAAAGGCAACATCGTCCCAAACCTGCTCGCGATGATGCGCGGACTTGTACCAGAAATCGCCTGGATGCGTGACCGCCGCGGGGCACTGCCGGTTCAAAAGCGGATCGTTCTGGAGCGAGCTGGTATTGTTGACCCGGGCAGTATCGAGGATTACATCCTGTACGATGGATTTCAGGCATTGGGCAAGGCACTGACCCAAATGACGCCAACTGAGGTGATTACCGAAGTTGATAAGTCTGGCTTGCAGGGAAGAGGCGGCGCAGGTTTTCCAACGGGCCGTAAGTGGAGTTTTGTAGCAAGTACACCGGGCGATATTAAATATGTTATTTGCAATGCGGATGAAAGCGAACCAGGTACCTTCAAAGACCGTCTGATCGTCGAAGGCGACCCATTTAGCATTATCGAAGCCATGACGATTGTCGGTTATGCCGTCGGCGCACACGATGGATATATTTACATCCGTGGAGAGTATCCACTTGCGTATCGCCGTATTGGACATGCCATTCAACAAGCCGAGCAGTATGGCTTGCTTGGAAATAACATTTTTGGCTCGGACTTCGGTTTTCATATCCATCCACACGCCGGAGCGGGAGCATACATCTGTGGTGAGGAGACAGCCCTGATTGAGTCACTGGAGGGCAAGCGAGGTATGCCGCGTGCCCGCCCGCCGTATCCCACCACCTACGGATTATTCGGCAAGCCCACCGTGGTGAATAACGTTGAGACCCTTGCCAATGTGCCAGCCATCATTCGTAACGGTGCGGTCTGGTATCGCGAAGTCGGCTCACCCAAAAGCACCGGCACCAAGGTTTACACGATTTTAGGCAATGTCAACTTTACAGGTGTCATCGAAGTCCCTATGGGCATTACCCTGCGAGAGGTGATAGACATCTATGGCAAGGGCATGAAGAATGGCAAAAAACTCAAGCTGGTGCAAACCGGCGGTTCAAGTGGGACGATCGCTCCAGCCAGTCTGCAGGATACGTCGATGGATTTTGACTCATTCCGCAACGCCGGAGTGTCACTTGGCTCCGGCGCGTTACTGGTATGTGATGAGGATACCTGTGTTGTAGACCTGGCCAAGGTCATCCTGCGATTCTTCCGTAACGAGTGTTGCGGGAAATGCACACCTTGCCGCATTGGTACGCTCCGTCTTTATGAAGTCATGACGCAAATTTCGGAAGGCAAGGCTTCCATCAGTGACCTGGATTTGATGTTAAAAATCTCGGAAGCTATGTCAGAGGTATCCAACTGCGGCCTGGGCCAGACCGCTTCCACAGCACTGCGCGACATCCTGAAATACTTCCGTGAAGAAATCGAAGCGCATATTGCCGATCGCATTTGCCCGGTCGGGGTTTGCCCTATTGCAGTCGATGCGCCCGAGTTGCTCCCGGTCCTATGACCGGCTGGTGCACAAACAAGGAGAGAACCCATGATCAGTTTGACGATCAATGGCCAGACTTTGGAAGTCCCAGAAAACACGACCGTACTCAAAGCGGCTGAGCAGGCTGGGATTGTCATCCCAACCTTGTGTCACCACAAGGATTTGACCCCCTACGGTGGTTGCCGCCTGTGTTCGGTGGATATCCAAGGCTTGCGTCTGCCTGCGACAGCCTGCACGATGCTTGTTTCCCCGGGCATGATCGTACGCACCGAAAGTCCCACGCTGACTCGCTACCGCCGCACCATTCTGGAACTGTTGCTGGTCCGCTTTTACGATGCGGGCTATACCCACACTAACGGGTTTCCGCCGCTCGATACACAATTCGCCTACTGGGTAAACTACCACGGCATTGACATGAAAAGTGCGATGGCAAAGAAACCGTTCCGTCAAATTGACGGTGACCCCAACCCATTCATCTGGGTGGACAAGAACAAGTGCATCATGTGTACGCGTTGTGTGCGTGCCTGCGCCGAAGTTCAGAGTCGCTTTGTGTGGACTCAAGCTTATCGCGGGTATGATCTGCGCATTGTAGCAGGTGCGGCAACAACCATGTTGCAGGCACGTTGTGAATCCTGTGGCGCCTGTGTGGCGCACTGTCCAACTGGCGCACTGGATAACAAGATGTCGGTCAAACTAGGTCCGCCTGATCGACTGGTCACCACCACCTGTCCATATTGCGGCGTTGGCTGTCAACTCGATCTGAACATCAAGGATGATATACCGGGTGGACGCGTGTTGCGCGTCACATCGAACAGCAAGTCTTCGATCAATGGGGATCATTTATGTGTCAAAGGGCGTTACGGCTACGACTTCATCCAGTCGCCTCAACGACTGAAACATCCGCGTGTTCGCAAATATTTACTCGAAGGAAAGGCGCGCCCGCAAAACCGCGGGCCTTGGGCGGAAGTGGATTGGGAGACGGCATTGGAAGCGGCGGCCAATGGATTGCATACTGCCCGGGACAAGTACGGTCCAAACAGTATTGGTTTGCTGGCTTCAGGGAAGTGTCTGAATGAAGAAAACTATCTCATGAACAAACTGGCCCGTCAGGTGCTGGGAACCAATAACATTGACTGTTGCGACCACGTCAATCATGCCAGCACAGTAGATGGACTGGAAACCGTCATGGAATGGAATGCCCAGTCGAACTCGCTGGAGGATGTGGCAAGCGAGGCCAAATCCATTCTCGTGATCGGTTCCAACACTACCGAACAACACCCCATTTTCGGAGTCAAACTTCGCCAGGCAGTTTTACGGCGAGGATGCAAACTGGTGGTTGCCCACCCTGACTTCATCAATATCTCAGAATATGCGACATTGCGTTTGGTCCATAAGCCCAACACGGAGACAACGCTGGTAAACGGCTTAATGCACATCATTTTGAAAAATGGATGGGAAGATCGTGTCTTTATTGAGAAACATACACAAGGGTTCGGTGAATTCAAACGGAGCGTGGAAAAATACACACCCGGCCATGTCGCGAAGATAACAGGTGTTAATGAAAATACCTTACAACAGTCTGCGGAGATCCTGGCAAAAGAACGTCCAATGGCAATCGTTTGGAGCATGGATCTGGCCAGCCATCCTGTTGGACGTGTCAATGTCACGAGCCTGGTCAATCTGCAGTTGTTGTTGGGCAACTTTGGGGTGCCCGGAGGTGGCCTGATACCATTGCGATGTCAAAACAATTCGCAGGGCGCCTGTGATATGGGCGGTCACCCGGCTTTCTATCCTGGGTATCAACCCGTTGAGGAGTCCGCGACCCGTAAGAAATTCGAGGCGGCCTGGGGAAAAGGTGTGCCGACTAAAGTTGGCATGACTGCCCTGGAGATGATGTCTGCCGCGGCAGATGGAAAATTGCGAGCGTTGTACATCCTGGGCGAGGATTTGGTAGGTGGCGCGCCGGGCGATTCGCAATTGCGGCGCAGTCTGGGGAACTGCGACTTTGTAATACTGGAAGGAATCTTCGAATCGGAAACATCCCGCTGTGCAGATGTGCTCCTGCCCGGTGTAACATTTGCGGAGAAGAATGGCACGTTCACAAGTACCGAGAGAAGAATCCAAATGGTACGCCAGGCCATTGCACCACAGGGTGAATCCCGCCCGGATTGGCAGATCATTGCAGAATTGGCCCGCCGGATCGAATCGAATGGCTCGGGCGCTGAACACGCTGGTTGGGATTATAGTGACACATCGCAGATCATGACTGAGATCTCGCAGATTACGCCCATTTATGCCGGTATATCGCACGAGCGTTTGGATCGCATGGAATGCCTGCAGTGGCCGGTGAAAAACCTGAGTCACCCGGGCACATCAATCCTGTCTGTTGAAAACTTTAAGGGTGCGTATGGCAGATTTATATCCGTTGAGTATGATGGTATCGAAAATAAAAATATGCGAACAGTTATCTAATCTATTTAAGGAGAAAAACATAAAAGCATATGTTTTGCTCAAAGTTTGTGCTGGTGAATTGAAGGACGTTGTTCGCACTCTCCGTAAAGTGGGCGGTGTGATCGAAGCCCATATGACATTCGGTCCATACGATGCAGTGGCAGTTGTGGAAACAACTGATCTTGCAAAACTTGGTGCGATTACTGTTTCTGCGATACAGCCTATCCCGGGCGTGGAGCAGACTCTGACTTGTCTTGCAGTGGATGTGTGATTTTTATCACCATGATAAAAAGAACTGTGGGTTTACACGGCTTGTATTATTTTTTAGTTCTGCCATTTGTGCCGTTTATTCACTAATTCTTAATATGGTATCAATGTTTGACGGATATTTCCATCTGAGGGTGAAAAGCGACTTGAAATTCGCTAATTTCTTTCACACAGGTTAAATTCTTGCCCGTTTCAAGAAATATGGCATCACAGTCTTATACTGAATGTAGCCATGGCGGCGCACCCACCATTCTGATGGGCATGAACTTTGTTTATTTATAGACTTGCTGTCTGGAGCGAAGCGAAAATTCGTGGGTTTTTTACATCTGATAAACATGATATTTGTCAGGATTGTATGATTATATTAAGCACTATGAATTGTGAATAATTTCACTAGTATTATCAATAGGAGCGTCAATTATTTATTGCGAATGGACGACTTCGGTCGTGCCGTGCTGTAATTGGTTTAGGTTTGCCGTGTCCTTTACGCGGCAGGTTGAATTGCAAAGTACGGAGGCCATTATGCCCCAAATGACAGATGAAAGAGTTCATGCGGGTTTGACCCACGAAGAAGACCTTTCCCTATTAAACGAGGTCAGCATAAAGACGGCGGGTGTTTCGCGTTTGGAGATGTGTATCCAGTGCGGATCTTGTGGCGGCTCCTGCCCTGTCGCGATGGATATGGATCACACGCCGCGCATGTTATTTGCGATGTTGCGGGCAGGTATGCGTGATGAAGTATTGCGGAGCAATACACCCTGGATGTGTGTCTCCTGTTATCACTGTGTGGTGCGTTGCCCACAGGATGTGCTCATCGCAGATGTGATGTACACGCTCAAGGGCATGGCGATCAAAGCCAAGTTGTATCGCGATTCGACCCCACCAGATTTTTCCCAGACCTTCGTAGGAATGGTTGAAAACTATGGCCGCAGTTTTGAATTTGGTCTTGCAAGCCGTCACTATCTAACACATTTCCCATTGCGTCTGCCTGGCATGGCGGGTATGGGATTAGGCTTGTTAACTAAAAAGCGTATGCATGTCAAACCGCGGCGCATTAAGAACATAGATCAACTTTCCGCCATCCTTGAGAAGGCGAAGACCCTGGAGTTGGCGTCATGAATGAATATCTTTTATATCCCGGTTGTTCCATGGAAAGCAGTGCGCGTGCTTATATGGAATCCCTGCTCGCCATTGCGGAGCCACTTGGCCTTAACTTGAAAGAGATCACCGACTGGAATTGCTGTGGGGCGACGGAATACGTCGGCATCAATCTTATTCCCGCGTATTCGCTGATCGCCCGCAATCTTGCGTTGGCCGCCCAACAGAAAAACGGGACGAAAGCAGTTGTCGCACCTTGCTCGGCCTGTTATCTGAATCTTGCAAAAGCGGATCACTACATGGCTGTACGCCCAATGCTTGGAGATAAAGTCAATGATGCGCTGGCGGCCGGCGGATTACATTATGACCCTGGGACACTCAATATACGACATTTGCTCGATGTAATCATCAATGATATCGGACTGGATACAGTTAAATCTAAAGTCACGCATCCTCTCCACGGACTGCGTGTTGCCCCTTATCTCGGATGCATGGTGCCCCGCCCTGACTATCAAAATCGCTGGTCAGACCATGAGCATCCTACAGAACTGGATGATGTGCTCAAGGCCCTCGGCGCGGACGTGATCGACTTCCCAATGAAGACAAGCTGCTGCGGCGGACATATGACGCAAATCGGACCGGAGACTGCCTTCGAACTGATCCGCAGGCTGATGTATGAAGCCGATCAATACAAGGCCGATATCATGGCCACAGTCTGCCCGATGTGCCAGCTGAATCTGGATGCTTATCAAGGGGAAGCGAATCGTTTCTTCGGTACCAACTATAAGATGCCCATTGTGTTTTTCACCCAGTTAATGGGACTGGCGTTTGGCATCCCTGCTGAGAAACTTGGTTTCGGCCTGGAATTGGTTTCGGCCCGTACAGCATTGAAGCAGATTGGTGTGGAAGTACCCATTAAGGAGGAGCCGAAGCGCAGGAAGGTTGAAGGCTTGCCGATGCCGCCGCGCTTATTGCTGAAGGGGAATAATGGGAAGAAAAGAATCAAGGAGGCTGCGAAATGAGCGAGCAGAAGAAGCAGGAACGCATTGGTGTCTATGTTTGTCACTGCGGCTCGAACATTGCGGGCACGGTGGATGTGGAAGATGTCGCCAAATGGGCGGCCGATAAATTAAAAGACCAGGGCGTGGTCATCGCGCGCGATTATAAATTCATGTGCTCCAGCCTTGGACAGGAGTTGATCGAGAAGGATATTAAAGAGTTGGGATTAACTCGCGTGGTTGTCGCGGCCTGTTCACCGCATCTACACGAGAAGACGTTCCGTACCGCTGCCAAGAATGCGGGGCTGAATCCTTATTTGGTCGAACTGGCTTCCATTCGTGAGCAGGTCTCATGGGTGCACGCCGATAAGGCTGTCGGTACGGCAAAATCAAAAGCGGTGGTATCCGGCACGGTGTCGCGAGTGATCGAGAATGTCGCGCTTGATGAAATTAGAGTCCCAATCAATCCCAATACCTTGGTGGTGGGTGGCGGCATTGCGGGAATCCAATCTGCGCTTGAGATCGCAAACGCAGGCTTCCATGTTTATCTTGTCGAACGCGAACCATCCATTGGCGGACACATGGCGCAGTTTGATAAGACCTTCCCAACGTTGGATTGTGCGGCATGTATTCTCACACCGCGCATGGTGGAGGCCGGCAGACACCCGAACATCACTTTGCTGACGTACAGTGATGTCGTAAATGTATCCGGTTACGTGGGTAATTTCACCGTGACCATCAAGCAAAAGGCGCGCTGTGTAAAGACCGACTTGTGCACAGGTTGCGGGATTTGCCAGGAGAAGTGCCCGAAGAAAGTGATCGATGATGTGTATGAGGCAGGGCTTGGATATCGCAAGGCGGTCTATACCCCGTTCGCACAGGCTGTACCCAATTTCCCTGTAATGGATAAGGAAAATTGCACCTATTTCCTCAAAGGGACGTGCAAAGCCTGCGAAAAATTCTGCCCAACGGGAGCGATTGACTTTACCCAGCAGGATGAATTGATGGATATACAGGTTGGCAACGTCGTCCTGGCAACTGGGTATGACCTGTTCGACGCGCGTCGTGTGAGCAACTATGGATACGGACGGCTCGCGAATGTGTTTACCAGCATTGAGTTCGAACGCATGAGTAACGCAGCCGGACCGACATCGGGCAATATTGTTTTGCGCGATAACAAGACGCTGCCGAAGTCAGTAGGCATTATTCATTGCGTCGGCTCGCGCGACAAAAATTTCAACAACTATTGCTCGGTAATTTGTTGCATGCAAGGCTTGAAGTTTGCGCATCTCGTCCATGAACGCACAGGGGCAAATGTCTATAACTTCTACATTGATATGCGCACGGCGTATAAATCGTACGATGAATTTTATCAGCGAGTGCTGGAGGAGGGAACGCTCTTTGTGCGCGGCAAGGTGGCGGAAGTGACGGATGCCGCGCGTATGCCAGGCGAAGAAGGCAAGTTGATTATTCAGGTGGAGGATACGCTTGCAGGCAAGCAGCGCCGTATTCCGGTGGACATGGTTATCCTGTCAAGCGGTCTCGAACCGCGGAAAGATGCCAAGGAAGTGGGCAAGATGTTTGGCATTTCATGTTCAACGGATGGCTGGTTTACGGAGAAGCACCCCAAGCTTGATCCCGTTTCGACAATGACCGAGGGCATTCACATCGCGGGCTGTTCGACAGGACCAAAGGACATTCCATCCAGCGTGGCACAGGGCGCAGCGGCTTCGGCGCGCGTACTCGATAAAATTCTGCAGCGTGAAGTTGTTCTCGAACCGATCAAGGCCAGTGTCAATCAGGAAATGTGTTCCGGTTGTCGTATTTGTAATGGCTTGTGCCCGTTCAATGCCATCACGTTCATCGAGGACGACATGAAGACTGAGATCAACCCCGCGTTGTGCCAGGGGTGCGGCACTTGCGTGGCGGCTTGCCCGGCGGGTGCGATCAGCGGAACAGGTTTTAGCGATACGCAGATCATGGCGCAGATCGACGGGTTATTGAGGAATTTTGAGATGGCAACTGCGTGATATGTAATATGTCATTCGTTAACTTCCGATCACGTATTACTCATCACAGTCAGGAGAAGAATCATGGCTGATAATAATTTTGAACCTACAATCATCGGGTTTACCTGCAACTGGTGCAGTTATCGCGCCTCGGATCTGGCCGGGACGGCGCGTATAAAATATGCGCCGAACGTGCGCCTGATCCGCTTAATGTGTTCGGGGCGCCTCGATCCTACCTTTGTCCTGCGTGCGCTTTCAGGAGGAGCAGATGGCGTGATGATCACGGGCTGTCACCCCGGTGAATGTCACTATATCGAACAGAACTACAAGGCTCTGCGCCGTTTCCTTTTACTTAGAAGAGTTCTCACAGGTTTGGGTATTGAACCTGAGCGCGTGAAATTGGTATGGGCGAGCGCAGCTGAAGGTGCAAGGTTTGCCAGCGAAACAACCGCGTTTGTGGAAGAAATTCGCAAGCTGGGTCCATTAAACTGGGGCAGACCAGTTAAGCGATTGGAAAACTTACAGGAAGAGATATCCAAACTTGAGGAGGTGCCGGCATGACCGCTAACTCAAAGCCTAAATTCGCAATGTACTGGGCGGCCTCCTGTGGTGGCTGTGAAATTGCCGTCTTGAACACCCACGAAAAAATTCTGGATGTGGATGCCAACTTTGATGTTGTCTTCTGGCCGGTGGCCATGGATGCCAAGTATAAGGATGTGGAAGCCATGGAAGATGGCTCGATCCTGCTCACGCTCTTCAATGGCGGAATCCGGAATGACGAGAATGAGCACATCGCCAAACTCCTGCGGCGGAAATCCAAAATACTCGTCTCGTTTGGTTCGTGTGCCTGCGAGGGATGCATCCCCGGTTTGGCAAACCTAAGTCCGGTGGGCGAGATCGTTCGCACCGCATTCAATACCATCACAACCGATAATCCACATGAGATTTATCCGCGCACAACCTTTGATGCGCCGGAAGGTGAGCTGCATATCCCGAAACTTTTCCAGGTTTTACGACCACTCGATCAGGTTGTGGATGTGGATTACTACATGCCGGGCTGCCCGCCTGAATCGCATCAGATCGCGGCGGTGATCGACCTTGTGATAAAAGTTGTGAAAGGTGAAGCGGAATTGCCGCCGAAGGGCGCGGTGATCGGTGCTGGTGATTCGACTGTGTGCGATGAATGTCCGCGTACGCGCAATGTGAAACTGATCAAGGAATTCAAGCGTATTCAGGACATCGCGCCTGTCGATCCGGACCTGTGTCTGCTTGAACAGGGAATTCCTTGCAACGGTCCGGCCACTCGCAGTGGCTGCAATTCACGCTGTCCAAATGTAGGTGCGCAGTGCATAGGCTGTTATGGTCCAGCCGAGGGCGTGATGGATTATGGCGCGCGCTTGATCACAGCATTTGCATCGGTGATCGACGCGACTACGCCGGAAGAGATCGATCATATTCTGGATGGTATTCCAGACCCAACGGGACAGGTGTATCGCTTCAACCTGGCTGGCTCTCTTCTCAAGGCAAACAAGGAAGCCTGGCAGGTGGAGTAGGGGCACGCATGTCGTATCGTCAACCGAATGGAGGATGACATGACTACGAAACTAAGTGAACAGACCGAGCCCGTTGAAGACCGCAATGCGCTTTTGGAAAGGGCCCTCATCAAAGAGTATCTTTTTGAGAAGGGCTATTCATTGGAAGACATTAAGAAATTACCGGCCGAAGTTGTCGAAAAATTGATGAGGGAAGCCTCGCAATATGCTTCATTAAAAATGGAAGAGGTGGAAGCGCGGGCTCGCTTTATCAAGGAATTGCACGACGATGCCTCATCGCTGGATAAATAAATATCATGGAATGAAGGTGCGCAAGTGTTCGTACATCCTGCATCCTTTCCAAAGGAGTTCCTATGACACAACGAATAACAATTGACCCTGTCACCCGCCTCGAAGGTCACGGCAAGATCGAGATCTTTCTGGATGACAAAGGTAACGTCGCCAATTCATATTTCCAGATCCCCGAGTTGCGCGGATTCGAACGATTCTGCGTAGGCCGTCCGATTGAGGAAATGCCGCTGCTTACGAATCGCATTTGCGGCGTGTGCCCTGAGGCGCATCACATGGCTGCTGCAAAAGCGGCGGATGCAGCCTATCACGTCGATCCGCCGCGCACAGCAAAGATGCTGCGCGAATTGCTATACAGCGCGTTCTATTGTACCGATCACACCACGCACTTCTACGCATTGGGCGGTCCCGATTTTGTGATGGGGCCGGACGCGCCTGTCGCAGAGAGAAATATCCTGGGTGTGATCCATAAAGTCGGTCTGGAAATTGGCGGCAAGGTCATCCAAATGCGAAAGTATGGACACACCGTCGTCGAGATGATCGGCGGACGCAAAGTCCACCCAT
This sequence comes from uncultured Anaerolinea sp., assembly GCA_964511765.1. Taxonomy (GTDB): domain Bacteria; phylum Chloroflexota; class Anaerolineae; order Anaerolineales; family Villigracilaceae; genus Villigracilis. The sequence goes on along the minus strand of CAZEGE010000012.1, from coordinate 3,171 downwards.
GCACATCGATTCCCGGCGGAATTACGAAAGGCATCACCGAAGAACAGCGCAAAGAGATCGAAGAGATGGGACGCTGGGCGATTGAGTTCGCGCAGTTCAGCCTCCAGCTTTTCAATGACGTTGTGCTTGGCAACAAACAATACCTTGATTTGATCCTGGGTGACGTTTACACACATCGCACCTATTATATGGGCATGGTGGACGAGAATAACAAGGTCAATTTCTATGACGGCGAAGTGCGAGTGGTGGACCCCAATGGCAAGGAGTTCGTCAAGTATGCGCCGAAGGATTATGCCGAGCATATCGCTGAACATGTTGAGCCGTGGACCTATCTAAAATTCCCGTATCTCAAAAAGGTCGGCTGGAAAGGCTTTGTGGATGGCGAAGATTCCGGCATCTATATGGCAACGCCGCTTTCACGCCTCAACGCTGCAGATGGCATGGCAACCCCGCTTGCGCAGCAGGAATTTGATAAATTCTACAAAACACTTGGCGGCAAACCCGTGCATCAACGTCTCGCCATCCATTGGGCACGTCTGATCGAGTTGCTGTACGCGGCGGAACGCTGGGTGGAACTGGTGACTGACCCTGAGATCACATCTCCGAACGTACATACCAAGCCGACCCAGACTCCGACGGAAGGTATTGGCATCGTCGAGGCGCCGCGCGGCACCCTCACGCATCACTACTGGACCGATGAACGGGGTATCATTACCAAGGTGAATCTGATTGTTGGCACCACCAATAATTATGCGCCCATTCAAATGTCCACCCACAAGGCCGCAGCAAGTCTTATTAAGGATGGTAATGTGAATGAGGGCCTGCTCAACATGGTCGAGATGGCCTTCCGTGCCTATGATCCGTGTTTTGGGTGTGCAACCCATTCATTGCCGGGTCAAATGCCATTGCAGGTCACTATTCATGATGTGGATGGGCATCCCGTAAAAATATTGAAACAATTTTGCTAAAGATGTGTAAATCATTCCTGTGTTGTTGGTCAGCAACTGGACCGCGGGCGGAAGGCACGCCCCATGAAACTGCATCCGAAACAAAAAGTCTCTTTTGCGAACCCTCACAGCGGCAAGGAGTTTAATATGATTTCCCCTGAACTATTACGTCGTTTTCCTTTCTTCAACTTTATGAACGACACGCAGCTCAAGGCCGTCGCAATGATCGCCGAGGAAAAGGATTATAAAATTGGCAACACCATTATTGAAGCCAACACACCCGCCAGTTCATTGTATTTTTTGATTGAGGGGGGTGCAGCATATTACTACATCGTCACGACAGAGCACGACCCATACTATAAGCACGAATACTACATCAGCGATTTCAACCCGGGTGAAATCTTCGGCATCTCAGCTTTGATCGAGCCGTATACTTATACAGCCGCAGTACGGGTTGAGAAGTCATGCAAGCTGATCAAGATCGATGCTTCGGCACTGCGTGCCCTTTGCGAAGTGGATGTCAAGCTCTCGTGCGGATTGATGCATGCAATTGCAAAAGCCGCGATGGAGAGGTTACAGCATACCCGCGTGCAATTGATCGCCGCGAAGCCATAAATTAAAACTTCCGCCCAGGCGCTGGCAATTATCCGGAACGAGCCAATCGCTCCCGTGCCCCCGTTCATTCTCAGGCTGTTGTTTGAGGTTCAGATGGATTTGAATAAATCAGGAATGTTAATTGTTGGATTGGGGAATCCCATTCTTGGTGATGACGGGGTGGGTTGGAAAGTCGCTGAGGAAGTGAGGAAGCAACTGCCACCGGATGCGCCTGTGGATGTGGTTTGTCTTTCCCTTGGCGGCATCAGTTTAATGGAGTATTTGATCGGTTATCAACGTGCGGTTTTAATCGATGCCTTTGCCTTGGACGAACCGCTCGGCTCCATATTGATTTTGAAGTTAAGCGACCTGCCGAATTATTCCGCGTTTCACACGACCAACGCGCATGATACCTCCTTGCAAAATGCGATTGAGTTTGGCAGGTCCATGGGCGCACAGCTGCCGGAGGAGGTGGAGATCGTTGGGATTGCCACCAGGCGAATTTATGATTTCAGTGAAGACCTTTCACCGCCCGTTGCAGACGCGGTTCCATTTGCGGCAAGGGTTGTGCTTGATCTCTTGAAACAGGCAATAAGATAGTTGAACGGAAGATTGGCTTGGACCCATCCCAGTTGATTGGATCTAGGGTAGATCCGTTTGTTAAAAGGACAATGGAGCGACCTAAGGCTTGGGGACACAACGTCACTTCTTGAGAGGGAATAGAAACTATTCCAAATCTGAGGAAAGTTATCCGCAAATACGGTTACTTTCCTCACTTCTTTTTCAAGTCAAAAGCAGTTTAATTATAGTCAGGTGTCATGCACGAACTTGCTGTAACTCAAAGCATTCTGGATATATCCCTGCGCCATGCAAAAGAGGCGGGGGCAAAACAGATCACAGGTATCAACCTGGTGATCGGAGAATTTGCATCCATCGTGGATGACTCGGTTCAGTTTTATTGGGATCTGCTTGCTGACGGTACCATCGCACAAGGCGCGCAGTTGCATTTTGAACGTATCCGTGGCGAGATGACCTGTACCAATTGCAAGCACTCTTTTCATCCCAAGGATACTGACTTTGTGTGTCCAAACTGCGAGAGTCAATTCGTGCAAATAACCAAAGGCGATGAATTTCGAGTGGATAGTATTGACGTTGAATAATTTCCTCAAGCCCCTCACTCTTTGGGTTGCGAAGCAGCCAGGGTAAGGGCAAAATGGAGATCACATGACCAAACGTGTTCCTGTTGTTGAAAAAATACTCTCCGCCAATGATCGTATGGCTGAAGAGAATCGCGCTCGTATCGAGTCTGCGGGTGTGTTTTCCATCAACTTAATGGCGTCTCCAGGCGCAGGTAAAACCTCACTTATCGAGAGTACCCTGCCGTGCTTAAAAGATAAATTGCGTGTGGCTGTGATAGATGGCGACATCGCCACATCGATTGATTCTGACCGTGCCGCAGCGGCAGGTGCCCAAACCGCCATTCAGATCAACACGGGCGGCGACTGTCACCTCGACGCGATCATGTTGCGCAGCGCGCTCGAACAACTTGACCTGCCACAATTTGATTTGCTCATCGTTGAAAATGTTGGCAACCTGGTCTGCCCCGCCAGCTTCAACCTCGGCACACAAA
>CAZEGE010000011.1:32577-46116 GCA_964511765.1 uncultured Anaerolinea sp. | reverse complement strand
CAACCCAGAGTCTTTGTATAAAACTCAACAGACTTCTTGAAATCCCGTACACCCAACGTGACGATATGAAGATGTTGTTTCATATTCGACTCCTTTACGATGGATTATCCCACGGCGCGACTCCGCGCCTGTGTTCCCCGGTCAACGATGTATAAATTGTTTCCCTAAATTCAGGCAATACCTCCGCCGCAGCCGCCAGCAGACCGAAGCAGCCCGAGATCATCATGTCACCGAAGGGAACTGCGAAATACGGGCGCAGACTCTCCCCTCTCCCTGTGGGACGTGTGCCCGATAGGGTAGAGGGGCTGGGAGTGAGGGCGAACATCGACCGCCGAGGTCCCGTCACCACCACGTCGAATTCATCTTTGCCAAACTCAAATGGATTTGTCCCATACACCAACGCACCGTGGCCCATATCATCGAAGATATCCTGATGCTTGAGCGAGCCATCAGCCAATGCGCGAATATATTTCTCCAATTTGGGCAGATTGATCTCACCTGTGTGATGTTCAAAGACACCTTCAATCCCATCCCCGAGACGAAATGCCAGGGTATGAAAATTCCCCACGTTGACAATCATCTTGCGTGCGCGCTGGGCAACCACAGGGTCAAACGTCGCCCCCAGGACCGCCGCGGGTGCTGTATCCATCACCACCAGTGGACAAGGCAGCTTGCCCGCCGAGTCCGCTACGGCTCCCAGGCGAGTCATAATTTTGGGAATATCGGAGGAAAGGTAGGCAAAAGCCGAAAGGGAGTTTTTTGCTTTTATTCTTTCGTCGAGATAATCAAATCGAAATTGCCTGTCTGAAACGCCTGCGGGCGCATTGCCATGATCGAAGACTGCAACAGCGATGGCGGCCAGATCCTTCAGGGAAACGCCGTAATCAGCAAAGGTTTTGGAGATCAATTCAAAATCGAAATCTCGTAACTCCAATTCCTCCACATCCTTCATTCCTTCGGCACTGCTCAGGACAAGCTTTCTTCTTTCATCGTCTGAGACGATCTTTATCCCCATTGCTTCCACTTTATCCAACTCGTCATCGAGCGTCGTCGCAGCGGACGGTGTCATGAACACGGGGATCCCTGCACGGGCGTATTCTTCGATGGCCCAGGCCGAGGGGCCGCCTCCCATTTGATGGCCTGTCAGCAGGATCGGGGTGCGGGAATGAAGCGACTGCTTGAGACGGCGATGAACCATCATGGTAGGCGAGGGCAGGACGAGTTTGAATCCGTTCTCGATGTCGAGATTCGAATCGTAAAGGTAAATATCCTGTGTGCCAGTGCCGATGTCTACGTTTAAGATTTTCATTATGAATTGCTCAAGCAGCCGTCCACGGCGGCGGGGACGCCGCCTAAAGCGCTAAATTTCAATCCCAAGCCAGATGCGGATGAAATATCCGATCACAAACGAGAACGCGGCCACGCTTAGGCTCAGGCCGGCCATTTCAACGAATCGCTCGCGGAAGGATTCGCCTTTGGCGACGGAGATGTAATAATTAAAGACCGCGATAATGATGACAGCCGTGGTGAGCGCAATGGCAAGATCGAGATAATAATTTTCAAAGAGCAGATACGGCAGGATAAGCAGGGTAACCGTGCTGATATAGGCAATGCCCGTGTAAACCGCGGCGCGCACAGGATGTTTTTGCGTATCTTCCGAACGTGTGGAAAGATACTCGCTGGCCGCCATGGAAAGCGAGGCGGCAATACCGGTGATGAGGCCCGAAAGGGCGATGAGTTTTACGTTTTGCAGGGCCAGCGTCAATCCGGCCAGTGCGCCAGTTAATTCCACGAGCGCATCGTTAAGTCCCAGCACAACCGAACCGGCGTATTGCAGTCGTTCCTCATTCAGCATCTCGATGAGTTGATGTTCGTGCTTGTTTTCCTCCTCCTGGTATTTTGACGCCTCGGGAATTACCCTGGAAACGGATTCGTAATTTGCCTGCGCAGCTTCCTCCCCCTGTTCCATGAGCTTAACGCCGAAAGTGAAGCCAAATATGGTGCTGATAACATAATAAAACCAGACATTGAACCAGCGCGGTTGGACCTCTTCATTGGTATATTGTTTCCAGCCGTTGTAATGCCGTAATTCATCTTCAGCGATCCGGTCGAGGATCCTTGCATTCTCTTCCGATTTGATGCGCTTTGCAAGGCGTTTATAAATATGATGTTCGGTGATCTCGGTCTCTTGAAAGAGGATTACTTTCTTGCGAATGTCTTCACTGAGCTGCTGCATGTTGGACTCCTCGTCTGAAATATCTGTGGCAATTGTAAGCGATTTTATTAAACAAAAAGATGCCCCGCGAGGCGCATCTTTTTATGGTGATATTGGTTATGCCTTTTGCAGGACGAAATACCAATATCTGCGATTTTCCAAATGCGGCAGGGTATTGGGCGAATCAGGGGCAAGACCCGCAAAGTGGTAGAACTGCCTGCGCAGAATGGCGGGGATGTATTTATCGACCAGTTGCATGCGGCGTCCGCGGTCCAATTCCATGGCTTTCAGCACGTTTTCCGTGATGTCCTCCTCTTTGATAAGCTTCAAGCCCATATTCTTTAATTGCGCGTGCCAGATCGCCACTTTTTCTTCGTAGCGCAGGTCGGTATAAAGAAAATATCCATCCGGCTTGAGCACCCGTTTGACATGCTCGTAGAATTTTACGATATTGGGGTAGTAAAGCGAGGCCTCCACATTTACAACCACATCGAAGGAATTATCCGCGAAGGTCAAGGCTTCGGCGTTTCCGTGATGGAATTTGAGACCTTCCACCTTGTAATGGGCGCGGCAAAATTCGATGGCGCGGGATGAGAAATCCACGCCTGTGTAGGAATTTGGCTTGAAATGCTGCATGATGAAATGCGCGCCTCCGCCCCGCCCGGAGCTGACTTCCAGCGCATTGGCATTTTTCCAATCTATATGTTTTGCAACGTGATGATAGAGCTGCATTGGGTAGCGGTGAATCTCCTCTGCAGGTTCGAGGGGGATGGACTCATGTCCCTGGTGATGGGCGGTGTACCCAAAGTTCATGAAGAGTACATCCTTTTTCAGATTCAGGGTGGAGACGAATTCATATTGCAGTCGCGTCAGCCAGCTTTTAAGGTTTGGGAAATGGTGAAATAACAGCTTGTTGAGCATACCTCTCCTCTGGTTTTATATGCATTTTCGTTTTGGAGCGCTGGGTATTGTAACCCTGTGAGGTGTGAAGAGTTAGCATACGATTTTGAAAACCGGGGTTTAATCCCCTTCCTGGCTGGCGTGACGCAGGTTGTGATAAATGGTGAAAAACAACATCTCGCGAACGGTTAACTTCCCGATGAGTGGGTGAGGGAGCTGATATTCATCCAATTCGTTCTCACTCCATTTCCCGGCAGTGGATATCAGATTTTCAACTGCATTCGATAATCGTTGAAGGAGTTCGGCTTTTTTATTTTCCGAATCCTCGCCGGGAGTCTCCTGATTTGGAAGGAATGAACCTGATGCCTTTGCTCCCTTTGTGATCTCCGCGCGATAGATCGAACATATCTTTTCGTAAGGCCTTGATGCCTGCCCTGGTTTTCCGAACATCGTTTGCAGGACAGCTTTTGGCAGGCGCATTGCTTTGGCAACAGGTTTAATTGCCTTGATCAAGTGATCTACATTGTCCGAAGCAGACCAAACTTCCCCCTGGCGCGCAAAAAATTCATGGGCGGGGATTGCGGCAAACCATGCCTGGGCGCGCTGGTGTGAATTCTTTAAAGCAGCGATCAATTCATCTTTTGTTGAGATTTCAGTCATTGAAGTATTACCCTTTGGTAATATAACCATTTCAACGTTTAATAGTTTCTGTTGATTTTGCGACCGTATAATTAAAAAACAGGCCGCAGTTTATCTTCTGCGGCCTGTTTTTTAATTTCTTGCCTTGTTATTTCATTGCTTCGTAATTCTCCGGCAGCCAACAGCACAACACCAACTCACGTGCGGCTTTGACTTCGTCCATTCTGCCGAAGGGAGTGATGTGTGGAGCGTCGTGGAGCAGTTCGGGTTGGGATCTGGCTTCTTCCGCGATCTTGATCAACGCCTCGGCGAAACGGTCCAACGTGTCTTTGTTCTCGGTCTCGGTCGGTTCGATCATCAAGGCTTCGTGCACGATGAGCGGGAAGTAGTTTGTAGGCGGGTGGAAGTTGTAATCCATTAGGCGTTTGGCGATGTCCAGTGCGCGGATATCGCTGCCTTCAAAACTCCCTTCAACGACGAATTCGTGCATGCAGATGCGATCGTACGGAATCTTGTATGTGCCGCGTAAACGGGCTTGCAGATAGTTTGCGTTGAGTACGGCGTACTGCGAAATATCCTTCAAGCCGTCGGGACCGTGCATGGAGATGTAGGTATAAGCGCGCACGAGCCCACCGCCGAAATGTCCGTGGAAGGCTTTCATGCGTCCGATCGTTTGCTGGGGTGTGACGAAACCATAAAGAGGAGGGGTGTCCTCGTCGGCTTCTTCGACGATGCCCACCAATGGCGAGGGGAGGAAATCAACCAGGCGTTTGCTGACACCTACGGGGCCGGAGCCAGGTCCGCCGCCGCCGTGCGGGACGGCGAAGGTCTTGTGCAAATTGAAGTGCATCACGTCAAAGCCGAGATCGCCGGGGCGTACGATGCCGAGCAAGGCATTCAAGTTCGCGCCGTCGCCATACATCAAGCCGCCGCAATCCTTGACCAATTTGACGACTTTTTCGATGTTCTCATCGAACATGCCGAGCGTGTTCGGGTTGGTCAGCATCATGCCGACCACGGTGTCGTCGCAGGCGGCTGCAAGGGCGTTCAGGTCCACGTTGCCGCGCGCATCTGATGGGATGGTGACTACGCTCATGCCCAACATGCCGGCCGAGGCCGGGTTGGTCCCATGCGCGGCATCGGGGATGAGTATCTTGGTGCGTTTGCTGTCGTTGCGCGACTTGTGATAGGCGGCCATCATCAGCACGCCTGTAAATTCACCGTGTGCGCCGGCGGCGGGTTGAAGCGTAACGCCTGCAAATCCGCTGATCTCCTTCAGCCATTCCTGCAATTCAAACATCAAGGCGAGATTGCCTTGTACGGTCTCAATCGGTTGCAATGGATGCGTGTAAAGGAAGCCCGGTAAGCGGCAGGTATCTTCGTCGATCTTTGGGTTGTATTTCATGGTGCATGAACCCAAAGGATAGAAGCCATCGTCCACGCTGTAGTTGAATTTGCTGAGGCGTGTATAGTGACGCACAACATCCACTTCGGCGAGTTCGGGCAGGGGCAGCTCGGAGCGGAGTAAATTCTTGGGAGGCAGAGCAGTTGAGGGCACGTCGGAAGCGGGCATGCTCACGCCGAGTCGGCCGGGGGAGGAGAGTTCAAAAATTGTCGGTTCGACAATTGTGCCGCCTGTCTTATTCATGGCTCATCTCCTTTAAAACTTCCACGAGCGTATCGATTTCCTGCTTGCTGTTCATTTCGGTGAATGCCATCAGGATATGATTTTCAAGCGCGGGATAATCCCTGCCGAGATCGTATCCGCCAAAGATGCCGTGCTCGAGCAGATATTGGTTGACTTCGCCGGCAGGCCTGGGGCAGCACAACACAAACTCATGAAAGAACGGTTCGCTGAAACATAAACCGAAGCCGTCGATCTTGCTGAGTTCGCTGGCGGCGTAATGGGCTTTTTGATAACAAAGATTTGCGACCTGCTGCAGCCCTGTTTTGCCAAGTACAGACATGTAAACCGCAGAAGCAAGCGCAAGCAATCCCTGATTGGTGCAGATGTTGGATGTGGCGCGTTCGCGTTTGATGTGTTGTTCGCGCGCGGTGAGAGTCAACACATAGGCGCGTTGTCCGCGGTTATCGACGGTTTCACCGATCAGGCGTCCAGCCATTTTATGGACATAGGCTTTCTTTGTGGTGAAGAATCCAAGGTACGGTCCGCCGTACCAAAGTGGGATGCCAAACGGCTGCGCTTCACCGACGACAATATCCGTGCCCATTTCGGCGGGAGTCTTGAGCATCAGCAGCGCGGTGGGATTCGCGACAATGCAAACGAGCGCGCCTTTTGCGTGGGCGTCCTCGATGAGTTTTGTGTAATCGTGGATGCGTCCGAAGAAATCGGGATATTGCACGACGACGAGCATGGTGCTTTCATCTACCAGCGACATCAACGCTTCGGGTCCGACCTCTAGATCGGCGGACGCGTCGTCCCCGCTTTCCTCCAATCCCATGCCTTGCGAATATGTGCGAATGACTTCGCGATACTGCGGGTGCACGGTGGGGGACATGACGATCTTCCTGCGTTTGCCGCGGAATTGCGCATACGCGAGATTGACCGCTTCGGCTGTGGCGGTCGCGCCGTCATAGTGCGAGGCGTTCGAGACTTCCATGCCGGTCAGGTTGGTCATCAGCGATTGATATTCAAAGGTGGCCTGCAGCGTCCCTTGTGAAATTTCCGGTTGATAGGGCGTGTAAGCCGTATAGAATTCGCCGCGGCGGAGCATGTGATCCACCACCGCTGGAACGTAATGGTTGTACGCGCCCGCGCCGAGGAAGGAGATCATGTGCTCGCGCACGTTCTCATTGCTGGAGGCCATTTCACTTAATAGGGAAGCAGCCTCCATTTCGGTTAATACAGGGGGAAGGTTTAATTCAGGAAAGCGATGTTTCTTTGGGACAGCGTCGAAGAGATCGTCGAGTGATTTTACGCCGACCGTTTTGAGCATCGCATCCCGTTCGTTGGGGCTGATGGGAATGTAGGTCATGTTAGTTGCCTCCTCATTGCGAGGGCGGTGGTTGTCTGCCCGAAGCAATCTCCATCATCGTGTTGGGGATTGCTTTGTCGGGAAGAACGCCCTCCTCGCAACGACATATTAATGCGCTCTTTCTTCGCAATATTTTTCGTACGCGGCGGAGTCCATGACTTCGCCCGTTGTGCCGCCTTCGATCTTGATCATCCAGCCTTCGCCAAAAGGATCGGAGTTGAGCGTTTCAGGCTTGTCGGAGAGACCTTTATTGACAGCGCTTACTTTTCCAGCCGCAGGCGCGTAAATTTCAGCGGAGGCTTTCACAGATTCAACGGAGGCAATGGGCTTGCCGACTTCAACTGTCTCGCCATCATCCACAAGAATTTCAATGAAGACAATGTCGGAAAGTTGATTTTGAGCGTAATCGGAAATCCCTGCCGCGCCGCTGGAGGGGTCGAACCATTCATCGGATTTGGTGTACTTTAGATTGGATGGGGTATTCATATTGGTCTCCTAAGCGAATGAAATATTGGCGAATCAAAAGAGGACGTGCGATTCTAGAATCGCGCGTCCTCTGTTATGGAACCTGAGAGATTATCCTTCATCTTCGGGTTTCGATGTGTTCCGCATTTCATTCGGAACTACTTGACCCTCCGCTCAGGACTTACACCGTCGGTGTCTTTTTGATAAGACTTTCCAGAGTTATGCGGTTGCAGGGTCCTTTTGCCTGAGAGTTTCATCTGGTTTCGCCTGTTCCAGATTTGCACCTTCGGCGCTCGTATATGGGCTACGAATCTCTTCCCTGCGTACCGTTCAATTGTTTTTTGATTCTACGGTTGAGAACGGTGAAAGTCAAGAGGGAAAATGTCAGGAAATACAGGTTTTATCAGGAGATTTGCTTACCTGTTTTTTTCCTGATCGAGCAGGCTTTTTAAGCGTGTTACTAATTTCTGGTATTGAAGGTCGTAGGCTATATTTTCCATCTCGAAAGGATCCTTTTCTAGATCGTAAAGCTCCAATTGAGGTTGATCGGGGGCTGGTGAAAAACTATCCCAGAGAGTTTCGGCGTAAAGATATTGTTCAGTATGAATCGCTGAGTATTCGCCGCGTGGCGGCCAGCCTTCAAGCAAGACGCCTTCACGCCATTCTCCTTGATGGGTTAACAAGCCGACAAGAGATGAACCATCCATATCCTGCGGAATAGGAATACCCGCAAGTTCAAGCAGGGTGGGAGCAATGTCAATGTTGGCGATGACTTTATTTTCCACATAAGGTTCAGCGATCAGCGGAGAGTAGCGGATCGCAAATGGGGTGCGGACGCTTTCTTCGTACAGGGTGTTCTTACTGATCAGGCGGTGTTCTCCCCATTGCACCCCATTATCTGAGAGGAAAATAACCATGGTATTGTCCAATTCACCTGTTTCATCAAGTTTGACCATGACCTTTTCCAGGGTCCTATCGAGTGCAATTAGGGTAAGTATTTGCCCGCGGCGGAATTCGTCAAGACTCTTCACGCCGCTTTCATCTATGGGATCGTCTTTTAATCTCATCCATGCTGGTTTGTCGGATACATCTGCTTCATTAAAGCTGGGCAGTCGTGGGGGAAGTTCAAGTTCCATGGATTCGTCTTCGGGAGCTGGAGTGAGAGGGTCGTGAGGCGCATTTACAGCAAGTAACAATACAAAGGGCTTGCTCTTCTTTGCTGCTTGTTCCAGAAATTCCATTGCATAGTTGCCGAGCGAATATGTTACATATTCGCCTTGATGCCGTATCCATTTGCCGTTGACATTAAGCAGCGGGTTTAGGTAACGCGTCTCCCCGAATTTATAGGAGACCCAGTAATCAAATTCGGGTCTCATTTCCCCTTTCCATGAATTTAGATATTTCCCCACCAACCCTGTGTTATAGCCATTTTCATGCATATACTCAAAAAAAGTTTTTTGCTTAAGTTCATAGTTATTCTCGTGAACTCCATGGTTATGAGCATACATGCCAGTCAGGATGCTGGATCGGCTGGGGCAACATAAGGGTGTTGTTATGTAGGCGTGAGGAAAGTCTACCCCCTGATCGAAGATCAAGTTTTGTGTCTTGGGCATATATTGCATGGTGTCATAGCGCTGATCATCGGTGAGGATGATGAGGAAATTAGGACGCGTGTCGTTAAAGCGCGGCAGGGATGCGCAAGCTCCCAAGATTAGGATGAACAACACGAAAAGGAGGGTATGTTTTATTATTCTGGACATCATGTTCTCTTTTAATGAAAAGAATGGGGTTCTGCATGAATTATATATGCAAACCTCGTTATCAATGCTTTGTTAATAAAATAACAGCCGCCTAAATCGCGGCGGCTATGTGTTAATTAGTTTCTTGAAATTTTGCGGACACGTCTTGGTTTGACCTCATCTTCCAGCGGTTCAGGATTCTCCAGTTCCACAGGGGCAGGCAGTTCTTCAGGCTGTTCCACCGGCATGGGCGTTTGGGGAACAGGTGGGTGCACAACAACTCCGTTAATTTCCGCGAAATATTCCTTTACGCTGGCATCGTTATAAAATATTAGGTTGAGAATGCCGACCACCATTGAAAAGATATTTCCCATTAAGAATGTCAGGATTTCAAATACCGCAAGGGGTTGTGAGGGTTTAATAGTTTCGGGTTGAGCGCCCAATAGTTTTGCGGCATAGATGATCTCGAATATGCCCAGGATGGTGGGCAAAATGGTAAGCGGCAGACAGATGACCCCAATGATCGTCCCGAGTGCTGTGGCTGATGCCACGAATCCCCAGAAGAGGTTGATGATCCCGCTGGTGAGTGTCATCACGGCAATGGCTGTGATCAGGCCGGGTTTTTGGTTTGGATTTGATGTATTCATTCGTTACTCCTTGATTGGTGATGGCTGAAAGATATAACGAATAAAAGACGGGTAGGTTGCATGTGGATTCCTATGGTTGTTGAAAGGTAAGCAATAATCCGCCGAGAACGTTCATTCCATTCGGGTCTGCGCATATTGGTGCGGAGAGATTGGGGACAAATGCTCCTCCATTGACAATGCGGACGCTATAGATTGTATCGGCTTGCATGACGAAATCTGCGTATCCATTCCCAAGTTCGGGCTTGAATCCGGTGAAGAAGCGATCCTCGCCCTGATTCCATGTGACGATGATCTCGATACCAGCCGCCTGTTTGCGGCGTGAGTCCATGAACATGAATTGCATTAACCCTGGCTGCAGACCGGCATCACAGACTGCATCCTGTCCGATTAGGATGAATGGCGCACCGGGTGTGGGAATGGGCGTGAAAGTCGAATGCGGGGTGTTGGTTGCAGCGATGATTGGGACGAGCGGGGTCTGCTCAAATGCGGTGGGAAGTGGAGAGAGGGTAATCGCATCCATGATTATCTGTGTTTCGGTTGCAGACCGAGGAGCGCTGACCTCCGCTGTATTAATTATATTTGTGAACGGGGTGAATATCGATGGAAGGCTTGTAAAGCCTTGCTTCAAGTCGGAGGCGAGTTGTGCGAGGGGGCGGGCGTTTTCAAATGGTTCGCCGGCGGCTAACATGCGTTGTGCCTGTGCGCCAAGCTCACCAGCAGGGTCTATATCGCCGAGCAATTCGAGGCGTGCTCGTGCGCGGGCAAGATCATGTGTGGATGTGTATGATGCGGAAATGACGATTCGATATTGGTACTTGAAGTCGGTGCGCAGGATGGCGGGGCTTGCATCGACATAGGTAACAGGGGAGATAAACCATGAGTAAACAAGACCAAGACCAAGTCCAGTAAGAAGCGCGAGGATGAGATGTAGAGTTGGACTGCGGAGGTTGAATCGGCTCATGGGTTGTGATCCCCCTGCGGTTGATATGTCTGCACGGCAGTCAGGAGATTTTGTAAAGCAAGTATTTCGTCTTGTGTGAAGCCGTTGTGGTTTGCGTATTCCAGGGCAGAGACGGTGATGGTGGCGGGGGATTCGCTTCCGAGAATGGCGAGGCGGCGCACGGCGGTTTCGGGGTCGACTTCGTTTTGGTAGGCCTCTGCCACCATGAGCATGTAATCAACACGATAATCTTCTCGCAGGATATTTGGCGGAACATCGGTATATTCAATGGGGTCAACGACCCAGCCATAGAGAAGCCCAAGGGTGATGCCGATGATGATTGCGATGGCGATCTTTATCAGTTTTGAAGATGTCATGTTGGGATTATAAACAATAATATCCAGGCAGGCTACCGGCGGCGCCCGAAGACTCTTCCTTGCCGTTGCTATCTTTCGATCCTGGCGGGTTTCGAAAGGCTTCGCCGCGCCGGGCCTGCCTGGACGGGGGATAGGATACTCGAATTGAGAGGTGATGTCAAATAAAGGATAAAATCGAATTAAGCGTGTCGCAATCCCATGAACGATGTAAAAACCGCGGCGAATTTTAAGTCAGGATGAATATTCTCAACTCTCAACCCTGGCCAGGTTTCATCCCCAATGATAAGGCCTGTCTGAGACAGATACGGCATGATATCTTTCATTTTGGATGTAAATGGAGCGATTCCCCCAAAATATTACATAAGAGAACATGATATAATTTTGCCTTCCAGTGACACAGGTCTCATCTTGTTGACGAAGGAGAAATGATGGAAATCACTACTCAGGAATTCAAGCATAGCAATTTATTCAAGGTGAAAGGCCGCGTAGACAGCGCCACCGCTCCCGAGTTTTCAAAAGCCTTTGCGAAAGCCAATCATGAGGGTCGCTTTAAGCTGATTGTGGACATGAGTGAACTCGAGTATATGTCCAGCGCCGGTTTCCGGGCATTGCTTGCCACGCAGAGGAATTGCAAAAGATATAATCGTGGAGAACTTGTGCTGGTAAGCGTACCTGAGCGGATTCGCGAAGCGCTCGAACTGGCAGGTTTTACGGAACTTTTTAAAATCTACAACGATCCTCTTGAAGCAGTGGGCAGTTTCTAGCTGAAACTTTGATGTCTTCTCAATCGGAATACAAAGGAAATGCCACCTGATCTTCATCGATAGAGGCGGCATCTTATTTATTAGCCATCCATGCCAAATTTGATATTACCTGCCAGGTTTGAATTCCTGGATGAAATCCGCGACTTTGTTGCACAGGTTGCCCGTGAAGGAGGCTTTACGGAAAAAGCGATCTATTCCCTGCAGCTCGCCGCGGATGAAGCCGCCTCCAATATTATTGAGCATGCCTGCCAAGGCGACTCGAATGAAAGACTGCGTATTACATGCGTTATGCAGAATGATGAACTTGTGATTACCATGCACGATAGCGGTAAGGCTTTTGACCCATCCAAAGTCAAACAACCCAATTTAAAAGCAGATCTTTCCAAACGCCAGATCGGGGGGCTTGGCGTATATCTTATGCGGAAACTCATGGATGAAGTCCGTTATGAATCGGACCCAAAAACAGGCAACCTGCTTACCCTGATCAAGCGGAGGGGATAAACTGCATGAGTACCCCAAAACGCGCAGAGCGTCCAGAATCATGGGATTGGCTTCAGCTTGCCAGCCTTGGGGATCAACTGCGGAGCGAAAATTCTCTCAGTGCACAGCGTGACCGAATTATATCCATGACGAGCCGCCTTTTGGAAGGCGTGGTGGACGTCTGGTTGCAGGAGAAAATTTTCCGCCTGCCAGATTGGGAGGATGGCCCCATATTTCCTCCTCAGCCAACCCTTGAAGGAATGAAGCGGGCGGTCAAAACGGGCAAGCTGCTTACCCAAACCAGGAGGACAAAAAACACGGCTTCGCACGAGTCCTTTGCCGCGATGCCGCTCGAAGATCATGGGGTTACTTTGGGCGTTCTCCAGATTACCCGTCCCAAGAGGCCAGGTTTTTCCAGCGAAGAGCTCAACCTGCTTCAAGGCCTCGCCCAGATTATTTCTATCAGTTTGGTTGCCTCGCATCGAGCCGAAGTCGAGCAGTTCCGCCTCAGACAGCTTGTCCTGGTGCGCGATGTCAGTATGCAGATCGCGAATGTACTCAATTTGGACGAACTTGCCTCCCGCGTTACTGAATTGATCCAAAAGACCTTCAATTATTATTATGTCTCCATCTTTACATTGGATTTGAATTCCAATGCATTACGATTCCGCTCGAGCGCTGTTGCACCGCGCAAGGGAAAGAGGAAAATTGCCATCGCGCCCGAAGTTGAAATTGGCCAGGGGTTGATCGGCGCAGCCGCCCAACATGGCAACCAGATCGTGTGTGACGATGTTCAAGCTGATCCGCGTTACCGCTTTATAGACAGCCTGCCCGAAACAAAATCAGAAGTTGTTATTCCCCTAAAAATGGAAGACCGTGTGCTTGGCGTTTTGGATGTGCAGAGCAACCAGAAAAATGCCTTTCACCCGAACGACTTGCTGATCCTGAATGCGCTTGCAGATAATATTGCACGTGCGGTGGAGAGCGCCCATTTATACAGCGGTTTACGCCGTCGTGCCAGCCAACTCACCCTGGTTTCTGAAGTTGGCAAGAGCGTGACCTCCACGCTTGAACTTTCGCAATTAATGCGTGAGGCCGCATCTTTGATCCATGATAAGTTTGGGTATCCTCATGTTTCACTATTTACGGTTCATCCCAACCGCCGCTTGATCGTCTACGAAGCGGGTAGCGGAAAACGCAGTAAAAAATTGGAGGGTTTTTCCATGCCGCTTGAAGATGCGAGCGGCATCATGCCCTGGGTGGCGCGGAATGGAGAAACCGTGCTTGCGAATAATGTTTCAAAAGATGATCGCTATGTCCCCTCGCCTTTGCCACCCAAGAATACACAATCTGAATTATGTGTGCCTTTGACCTTCA
>CAZEGE010000011.1:28658-32477 GCA_964511765.1 uncultured Anaerolinea sp. | reverse complement strand
TCGCCTTTGCCACCCAAGAATACACAATCTGAATTATGTGTGCCTTTGACCTTCAATGAGAACGTGATCGGCTTGCTGGATATTCAATCCGATGAATTGAATGCGTTCACGGAAGATGACCAGGTCATGTTCGAAGCAGTGGCGGATACCATGGCGGCGGCGATCCGAAATGCAGATCTCTACCGCTCTGAGCAATGGCGCCGGCAGGTTTCCGACAGCCTGCGGGAGGTGGCCGGCCTGGTCTCCGACAATGTGGGTGTGGATGAAGTGCTGGAAACCATTCTCACGGAATTGGACCGCAATTTGCCCATTGATATTTCGGCAGTCTGGTTATTGCAGGATGGTGAACTGTGCCTTTCTGCGGTGCATGGGATTAATGCAAGTCAGCTTGAAAATGTCTGTCTTGCCAACCCCGATGCGACTTATGCCATGGCAGAAGCTCTGATGTCCGACGTTTCCATCATTCGCCGTGCCGATGAGCAGGTCTGGCCTGCCGGGCTGGCGGCGGGATATGATGGAAACTACTCGTCCATTGCTGCGCCATTGCGTGTAGGCGACCGTCAATTGGGCGTACTGACGCTGGCACATCGCACTGCTGGACGTTATGGTCATGAGGCTCAAGCCATCACCACCACATTTTCCAGTTATGCTGCTGTTGCCATAGAAAATGCGCGTTTATATGATTCTGCACAGGAGCAGGCCTATGCGTCTGCGGCGTTGTTACAGGTGGCGCAGGCCGTGGTAAGTTTGAACGATCTCGATGAAATACTTGGTGCCATCACACGTATCATGCCGATCCTCGTGGGTATCAAGCGGATTGCTTTGTATCGCTGGGACTCGGACCGCATGTCCTTTACAGCATCGCATGAATATGGTTTTTCGGAAAAAGAAGAAACAAGGATGATCGAAAAGGAGTTCCAAGCTGGCGAGTTTCCCCTCCTTGACGCTGTGCGCGTGAAAAACTTTTTGATTACGCATCCGCTAAAGCCCAAAGCTGTGCCAAAATCCTGGTTGAGGATCAAGCCCGAGGTCCTGAATGAAACGGATATGATCAATGCCGAACGATTGTTGATGGCCGTGCCATTGTCGATCAAGAATGATCTCTTTGGCGCCATGTTGATCGAAGAAACCGAGAATGGACGCCGTTTCCGCTCCCGTCGGATTGAGATCATCAACGGTATCGCACAACAAGCTGCGCTTGCAATTCAGAATGATCTTCTACAGCAGGAAATGGTGGTGCGCGAACGCCTCGAGACCGAGGTGCAATTGGCACGCCAGATCCAACAGACATTCATTCCCCAAAGTTTGCCTGTCTACCCGGCCTGGCAGCTTGCGGCGCGCTGGCGCACTGCGCGGCAGGTGGGTGGCGACTTTTACGATGTGATCGAACTGCCAAATAATAAACTGGGTCTCTTCATTGCAGATGTGGCGGATAAAGGCATGCCTGCGGCTTTATTCATGGCGCTCACACGAACGCTGGTTCATGCTGCTGTTATTGAAACCGATTCTCCCGCTGAGGCACTGCGCCGCGTGAATGACCTGCTGCTGCCCGACACACATCAAGGCATGTTTGTGACAGCTGTATATGGTGTCTTGGATCTGGAGCAGGGAAAATTCACCTATGTAAATGCAGGACATAATCCGCCGTTCTGGGTGAGAGAACATGGCGACCCTTCGACAGGCTCAGGGCAAAGTATTGAAAAACTTACGCGCACGGCAATTGCGCTTGGTGTGGTTGAACAACCAGGCATGCAGGAACGCACGATCCCGCTTGCCCGGGGAGATTCGCTGTTTCTTTATACCGATGGCCTCACCGAAGCCTTTTCGTTTGATGGAGATTTATTCGGTGATAGTCGGTTAATGGATGCGTTGAAATCTGCCCGGACGCTAACCGCCGATGAAATCATCATTGCAGTCGAAAACAGTTTGAATGAATTCGTTGGGTCTGTGCCGCTTGGCGATGATCTCACCATGCTTGTAATCAGAAAAGTGTGATGCCTTTGCAGTTAAATTAATTAGAGGGTGTGGCTGTAATCGAATTTAAATAGATTTCAGGAATCCAGCCAACCCTGCCCTCTGAATCCATGACCTCGACCCAAATCAATCCAGCCGAATCCTGTTTACCGTATAACAATGTCAATACCTGCCCTGAGCGGATTTGCCCAATGACCGGCCCGTTGGGCGATTGGTACAATTGCAAGCGCGGCAACCCCACGCTGAGGACCTGTGCCAATCCCGGTGTAGAAGTAGCGGTCGGCGTGAAGGTGAGTGTGGCTGTTGGCGGTAAGGGGGAGGCGGTCACGGTTGGGCTTGGACCAGGCGTATAAGTCGGAGTCATCGTTGGGGTCCAGGTTGGAGTCGGCGGAATGAGGGGGTCCAGTCGTTCGGCAATAATTTGATTCACTTTAAGCGAGACCGGGCGCTGGAGTCCATCCACAATCGCCTTTTGCAAGGCAGTGACCTGTTCGTAGCGCAAGGCCGCGCTGGTACGAACGGTGATGATCATATCGAGTTCGTCAGCCGAATGGGATACATTCAATTCCACAAGTTCGGCATTGATGTGAGCAACCTCCAGATTGACCACTTCGTGGATGCGGCGGTTTTCATTGGCCTGCTGGAAGAACTGAACGCTGTAATAGGTCAATGGGACAAGCAATGTGACCGTGATCAAAGCCGAAATCACCAAACTGCGCGGAGGTTGATGATCAACGATATGCCTTTCCGGTGAAAGGCCGCGCAGGAAAAAAACGAGTGCCGCAGAAAATGCGATGGTAATGGCATTTGTAATGAAGAGCAGAGTCGCACCGCCGGCCACATCCCAGCGTCCGAGGGCAATGCCAACGCCTATTGTGCAGAGCGGAGGCATGAGTGCGGTTGCGATGGCGACGCCCGGTAACGCGGCGGAGAGTTTGGCGCGTGTGAGCGCGTACGCTGCGGCCAACCCGCCTGCCAGGGCAATCACCAGATCGATCGGAGACGGATGGGTGCGCACAAGCACCTCATTCGGAAGTTCCTGTAAGACGACGAAGGGTAGTTTTGTGTTGACCATCGTCATTAAAGTGGAAAGCAAAATTGCCAGGGCCGCGCCGCGCAACAAGGCTGTGGCGGAGTTGCGTGCCAGTAATGAATCGCCTGTGATGGATGACAATCCGATGCCAATTATGGGCGACATGAGCGGTGCAACCAGCATGGCGCCGATGATGACCGCCGGTGAGTTGGTGACCAGTCCCAGCGTGGCGATACTGCACGAGAGCACCACGAGCAGGAAAAAATCGAAACCGGAGGAGGCAGACTGGCGAATATCCTGTATGATCTGTTTTTTTTCGTCTGGGTTCAACGGGTGAACCAAACGTTGTAGAAACAAATAAGCTTTCATCTGTTCTCCAGTTCCTTTCAATTTTTGGCCAGACAGATTTCCACCGGCAATCCCCACATTTGCCTGTGCTCGATCTCGGAGATTTCAAACCCAGATTCTTGCAGGGCCTTCATGACATGGATTGGACGACAGTCCACGTAGTTTGGGATGTGCTGATGGAACCATTCATAAATGCGCAAAGGGATATTTTCGCGTTTATCGCGTGACATGGCTACGACACAAATCCGCCCACCTGGTTTTAACACACGCCGGCATTCGGCAAGGACAAGTGGGATTTCCGGTGTATCGAACAGTTCCAGCACGAAGGACATAAACACAGCCTCGAACGATTTTGACGCAAACATTAAATTGGCGGCGTCGCCCTGTTCCAGCATGATCTGCGCTAACGGTTTTGTGTGCAAAATTTTCTCACAGGCAACTGAAAGCATGCCGAGTGAAAGATC
>CAZEGE010000011.1:18875-28558 GCA_964511765.1 uncultured Anaerolinea sp. | reverse complement strand
GTTTTGTGTGCAAAATTTTCTCACAGGCAACTGAAAGCATGCCGAGTGAAAGATCGACCCCATGGATTTCCCCCGATATTCCCATTGCAGATGCCATTTCAAGCATGGCGTTACCGGTGCCACAGCCGATTTCCAGTACAGTTTCTCCGGGGCGGAGATTCAATTTTTGTAAACCGAATTTTGCCAACGGGCCTTCGCTGGAAACAGCCAGCCAATCATACCAGCGGCTGATCCGGTCATAGGCGGTAATCGCCTGTCGCTTTGATCGGGTTACACGGCTAATCTCTGAATACGCCATGGCTCAAACCCAAGCCTATCCATCGTGTGCCTGTCCAAGTGCTGACTTTTTTCCTTTGCATCCATGACGCAGGATTGCCAATCCCTGAGCCGCTTCTGGTGCAATGACCGCAGTAATCTTCATGTGAGGTTCGAGACGGGTCATCGCCGTTGGAACAAATCCATGGCCTCCCTCAGTGCAACGAACCAGGACGCATCCAGGCGGCAATCCAAGCTTGTGTACTTCCTGACCGGCGAAGGGCGCTCCTTGTTCTATTACGAGGTCAATTACCATCGGTTCCTTCAATTTGATGTGAGCGCCGTCAGGGATCAAATCACGTTCCAATAAAGATTCATAAATGGGCAGATCCTTCAACAATTCCGCAATGGCATAGGCACAAAAACAGGCAACCAACAACGGTAGCATCTGTCGATAATTACCCGTCATTTCCACGATCAGGACAATTCCCGTAAGGGGCGCGCGTACGATTGCGGTAAAGTATGCTGCCATACCGACGACGGCAAAGACGGCTGGTTGCGGCACAATGGACGGCGCTATCTGATTTGCAATTTGACCGATGGCGAGTCCAAGCAATGCGCCTATCGCCAGCAAAGGGGCGAAAATACCGCCCGCGGCGCCGCTGCCATAGCTTGAGATGGTCATGATAAATCGAATGATAAAAAAGATTGGAATGGCTGACAGGATCAGGTTACCTGCCAGAGTTGTTTCTGCAAGCGAGTGGCCACTTCCAATGGCCATGGGCGAAAACCAGCCTGCAATGCCAACCATCGCCCCGACACCTGCCACAAGAGCCAGATTCCAGCCCCCTTTTACGCGGGCAAACAGGTTCATCGTGCCAAGCAGGCTTCGATTAAAAGCAATTCCCAGCAAGCCTGCAAGAATACCGAGTAATGCAAATACAGGCAGTGACGCAGTTGGAGGCGTCGAATAGGAAGGAATGGAGAAAACCGGAAAGGCTCCTGAAAGCAGGCGGGTGACGATATCCGCAATGGCCGCCGCCAGGAAAGCCGCTCCAAATACACTTGGGTGAAAGTCACGCTGGATTTCCTCGAGCACAAATATCACCCCGGACAAAGGGGCATTAAACGCCGCGGCCAGGCCAGCGCCTGCACCTGCTGCAATCAATGTCCGTCGTTCGCGGGGTGGCACCTTGAGCCACCTGGAGATGGCATCGCCAATGGCTCCACCCATTTGAACGGTAGGCCCCTCTCGCCCTAAAGCCAACCCTCCGCCGATTGCCAAGGCGCCGGCAATGAATTTGACAGGTAAAACGCGTTTCCAATTCAACGATCTTAGACGATGCAGAACTGCTTCGAGGTGTGGAATACCACTTCCACTTGTCTCTGGTGCATAGCGGCGCACCAATATGACAGATAAGATTGCCCCCAATGCGCTAAAGGCTAAGGGAAAAACCCAACCCAAAAGCGGAAATTGATGCGACCATTCAATCAACCCGTTTCGCATCGCATCTGATCCGGCCAGGACGACTCGGAATAATGAAGCTGCCAGGCCGGCGCCCAGCCCGACAAGTGCGGCGCGTGGGAACATACGCCGCCGTTGTTGTCTTATGTCGAGGTCCTCCTGGATTTCGGAAAGCACTTCTTTCTTAGAGACTTTGTGGTCTTGAGTTTTTTCATTGTTATGATCGTTTTGCATGAGAATTCTTCCTGTTATAAAATTAGCATAATTCATTCAGGGGCATGATATTTGTCTCATCCACCCAGGTTTTGCGAATTAGCGGATGGAACTGAATTATGATTTATTATTCTGCTGCAGCTCGTCGTTGATAATTGCCAAAAGCATCTTGGTTGGCTGGCAATGATATATACCGACGATTCAAGTGTTGTCAAGAGCGGCCGGGTTTGGGCAGCATCAGCAATGCCGCCGAGTTTTGAGACCATGCTTATGGGAGGCGTGCATTGCGCCAATTGCTTTTATATCGTTGACACATATGATTGTACAGGAGGATTTGAGCGCGTTAACCAATTCTCCACCGCCTGATGGCTGTCTTCAAGCGTCATGTCGGCATGGGTAACAAGAGCAGGTCAAGGGGCGCTGTTTGCCGTCTTGAGTCCAGCTTGTTGGTCAGTGTGGCAGCCATTATAAATCTTAAGTTTTGAGGGGCAGCAATGTATGCGATCCAACTATGTCCCTGATTAACACAATATGCCATAAGTTCGAGAAAGCCCTTGAACGAATCGATTTCGTCTCCGGCGAAATCCAATCGGGCAGTGGTCGTTTCAGCGCACCTTCTGGAATGCCCTGTTCGGCCAGCTATTGCAAGCACCAGTTTTCCAGTGATATGCAGTTACCTATCATACCATCGACTTTACCGCCCTGCACCAGGCGCTGGTATTACACTTTCCTGTTTGGGCTGGCAGTGTAGCTGACACGCAGCCAACTCACAAGTGGCCAGGACAAAACTCTTGACAGATCAATTTTACTTGAATATACTTAAATGACTGACCGGTCAGTCATTTATATTCCATCAAGAGAGAAATCAATGTCCCCTCGCCCAAATGTTAGTGATGAACGCAAAGTTCAAATTATCAATGCCGCTGAAGATGTCTTCACCAAGAAAGGCTTTGATGAAGCGCGTATGGATGATATAGCCGAAGAGACGGGTTTGAGCAAGGGCACTCTTTATCTTTATTTCAAAAGCAAGGATGATCTCATTATCGCCATCCTTGACCGCATGTTCCAACGCGAGTTCAAGCAATTGGAAAACTTGAACCA
This sequence comes from uncultured Anaerolinea sp., assembly GCA_964511765.1. Lineage (GTDB taxonomy): Bacteria > Chloroflexota > Anaerolineae > Anaerolineales > Villigracilaceae > Villigracilis. The sequence continues at coordinate 25,524 of CAZEGE010000011.1, read as the reverse complement.
GGATGAATTGAGCGCAACCGACACGATTTGGAAAATAACTGACCTGCTTACCAAAGACATCCTTGGACTAATTCGCCTGATCCCCATTGTTTATCAATTTCTTGCGCTGGCATTTCGCAACAAATATGTTCAGCAGGCGCTCAAGAAATACATCAATCGCTATCTGGATATTCTGATCCCGATTATCCAGCGCGGAATTGACTCAGGTGAATTTCGCCAGGTGGACGCGCGCGAAGTGGCTATTGCGGGAAGCGCGATCATCGAAGGCACGTTGTTGCTTTGGGTGTATGACAAATCCATGATTGAGCCTGAAAAACACATCCGCTCTGGGATGAAATTGCTGCTGGAGGGTGTGCAGGCACGCACATAATAACGCGCCTCTTTTTTAAGTCAATAACTGACTGATGAGTCAGTTGAGAAGGCGAAACAAAGGAGTTTATAAGATGCAAATCATAATTTTGATAGTCGCCATGATCGTGGTCGGGTTGATCGTCGGCTGGCTGGCGGGACCGATTTGGAAGAACAAGCGTCCCATCGGTTTGCGCGGCGATTATATTGCGGCAGTTATCACCGCGATTGCGGTTGGGTTTATGGATTGGTACATCATCCCCGCCATGGGATTCAGCAATTCCATGCGCAACATGGGTGTGGCGATGGAACCCGCACTCGGCGCGCTCCTGGTGTTGTGGATTATCCGCGCGGCAAAGAAGTAGATTTCGTTGTCATTGCGAGGAGCAGAGCGACGAAGCAATGACATAGGGACAGCAATGACTTCAATCATCGAAACGAAAGATTTGATCCGCGATTTCAAGAAGACACGCGCAGTGGATGGATTAACTCTGTCCATTGAATCTGGTGAGTTATTTGGATTGGTCGGTCCTGATGGCGCAGGCAAGACGACCACTCTGCGTCTGCTGGCGGGATTACTGAATATCAATGCAGGGGAGGCGTCGGTGCTCGGGTTTGATTTGAAAGAAAAAGCCGAATCTATCAAGCCGCACATTGGCTACATGGCGCAGCAATTCAGTTTATACGGCGAACTCTCGGTGGTGGAGAATCTGCAGTTTTTCGCGGAGTTATTCGATGTCGCTTCAGAAGACATGGCTGAACGCACAGAGCGGTTATTAACCTTCGCAGGTTTGACCGAATTCAAGAGGCGCCGTGCGGTAAATCTTTCCGGCGGGATGCAGAAGAAACTGGCGCTGGCCTGCACGCTGATCCATGAGCCTGAAATTCTATTGCTGGATGAGCCCACCACAGGCGTTGACCCGATCTCGCGCCGCGAGTTTTGGAATATTCTCACTGAATTGCATTTGGGTGGTACGACCATCATTGTCAGTACGCCCTACATGGATGAGGCGGATCGCTGCTCGCGTGTCGGCTTGATGTACGCGGGTAAACTCGTCGAGTGCGATTCGCCAAAGAATATCAGGGGAAAACTTGAGGGCGAGATTATCGAGATCCAGCCCGAGGACTGGCAAAAGGCTTTGAAAACAGTGGCAGGTCTGAGCGGGGTCCGTGAAGCGCAGACCTATGGCGAGTCGATTCATTTATTGGTCGACTCTGGAAAACGCCGTCTGCCCGAGATCGAACGCGTCCTCAAAAAAGAAAAACTCGCATATCGCAGTATCCGCATTGCGCCCGCGCGGATGGAAGAGGCGTTCATCTCGTTGATCAGAAGGTTGGAGGCATAGTGTCGCTTCGGCATATCTGGGCTGTGACCCGCAAGGAATTCAATCACATCGTGCGCGATAAAAGCACGTTGATTTTGGTGTTGTTCACGCCGACGCTGGTGCTGTTATTGATGGCGTACGCGCTGACTGTTGATTTGAAGAATATCCCGATTGCCGCGCTGGATTTTGATCGCAGTCAAACGTCGCAGGCTTTTATTTCGCAGATCACGGCGGGACAGGATTTGGATATTTACGCCTATGCCACGAGCATGGACGAGATCAATGCCATGCTGATGCGCGGCGAGATCAAAGCGGCGGTGATCATCGCGCCTGGGTTCGCGAGCGACTTGCAGGCGTTGAAGGGCATTCCGCTGCAAGTCATCATTGACGGGACGGAACCTGAGAGCGGCAACTTTGCCGTGGAGCATATCGCCCAACGCGCGGAGCAGTTCATCGATGACGCATTGACAAATCAACTGCGCGCCCAGGGCATTTCGATTGACTCTTTGCAGCCGCTCGATTTACGCGTACAGACCTGGTATAACCCCGATCTCAAACCGCGCAACGCGCTGATCCCTGGATTGATCTCGATGGTCTTGGGTTTTCCTGCCCTATCAGTTGCGCTAGCTCTCGCGCATGAACGTGAACACGGCACACTCGAACAACTGCTCGCCACCCCGATTACCCGCACAGAGCTTTTGCTTGGCAAGATTGTGCCCTATATCATCGTGGGCCTGCTCAACGTGATCTTCATTCCCCTGCTTTCGATTGCATGGTTTCATATTTCGCTCAACGGAAGTTTTCTTCTATTCTTTGGGCTTTCAGCCATCTTCATGTTTGCCGTGTTGAGCATGGGCATAATCGTCGGCGTGTTTATGCAGACGCAAGCTGCGGCGCTGGCGCTCTCGTTTTTGGTGATCTTCTTTCCTGGATTTTTTCTGACGGGTATCTTCTTCCCGCTGGTTTCGATGCCTGAGGAAGCGCGGCTTGAAGCGCTGGGTTTGCCTGGCACGCATTATGCCGTCATCACGCGCGGAATCTTTTTGCCGGGCGTGGGCATGGATGTGCTCTGGCCTTACGCCGTGATGATGCTGGGCCTGGGTGTGGTATTCAGCGCGCTGGCGGCATTGTTCTTTAGGAAAAAACTTGGGTAGCAACATCGGCGGTTGAGTAGTTCCGAGCGTAGCGAGGAACGTACCGAAACTACCGATGTGAAAGAAACATTTGCAGCAAGAGTGCTTTGTGAATTGTTGGTTTCGATACGGCGGACGAACACCGCCTACTCAACCAACGGAGTGTTTATGTTAAAACGAATCTGGTCTTTGGTTATCAAGGAATTCATTCACCTGCGCAGTGATTGGTGGCTGCCTGCCTTTATGCTGCTCGGCGGCGCGATGGAATTGCTGGCAGTTGCATGGGCGACGTCGCGCCCGATCACCAATTTGCCGTTGATGGTTTTCGACCAGAGCAAAACCGCCGTGAGCCGCGCCATTGTCATCGGGCTGGAAAACACGCATACCTTTGCCGCGCCTGAGCAGGTCAACGACATGCAGACCATTCAAGATGCGATGGATCGTGGAAAGATCAGCGCAGCGCTCGTCATCCCGCCTGATTATGCCGAACAATTGCAATCACCCACCGGTAAACCGACTCTCTTGATGATCTTGAACGGATCGGAATCTGCGCCCGCGCAGGCGGCGAACCGCGCGATTCAAGGATTGGCGCGGGATATCGACCAGCGCATTCTGATCGGACGCCTGGGGTTGAGTCCCGACCAATTCAGCGGATTCAACCCGAGTCTGCGGGTATGGTTTAACGAGAACCTGTCCGAGGCGTTGTATACAACGCCCGCGGAACTTGGCCTGATGTTGGAGTTCACTGTTCTATTATTTGCCGCGCTGGCCTTCTCGCGCGAGCGTGAACTCGGGACGATAGAGCAATTGTTGGTGATGCCGTTCTCCTCGCTGGAGATCATCATCGGGAAATCCATCCCCGTCATTCTCGTCGGGCTCACTGATTTTCTGTTGATGCTGGGCATGATTCATTTCGCCTTCGACGTACCGATACGCGGATCAATCCTGCTGCTGCTTGTTCTTGCCTTCGGCTACCTGCTCGTCGAACTTGGAAAGGGACTGGTCATTTCGGTCATTTCAAAAACACAACATCAGGCATTTTTACTTGTTCTTTTGATAGGCATGGTGGACTTCATGTTCACGGGCTACGCTGCGCCGGTCGAAAGTATGCCGCAGGTTTTGCAATGGTTTGCAAACGTTATCCCCGCTCATCACTGGCTGACCATTCTGCGCGGCATCGCGCTCAAAGGCGCTGGCATGGACGTACTTTTTCCCAATGTGCTGGCTTTGCTCATTCTTGGAGTCGTCATCGGCGCTTTCTCGCTGCAATTTGTGAGGAAGGCGCTGGATTAGATATTTACTTCGTTGGTTGAGTAGGGCGAGCGCACTTCCCGCCCGTATCGAAACCAATGAGTTACATAGAAACATCACATTACTTGGAAACATGGTGGTCTCGATACACCCTTCAAAAACATTCTGGGCTGCTCGACCACCGGAGTTGAATGGAAAATAAATGAACTCTCAACAACCTGCAATCGTCGTAACCAACCTCACCAAACGCTTCGGTGACTTTACTGCCGTGAACGGCATTAACTTTGAAGTCCAGCATGGCGAGATATTCGGCTTCCTCGGTCCCAACGGATCGGGTAAGACCACCACCATCCGCATGATGCTGGGATTGATGAGGCCCAGCTCGGGTTCGGTCGAAGTGCTCGGCATGAAAGTGGACGGCGATACGCAGAAAATCCGTCCGCGCGTGGGGTATATGTCCCAGCGATTTAGTTTGTACAACGATCTGACGGTTTTACAAAACCTGAACTTCTACGGTGCGGCGTACGGATTATCCAATTCTGAACTGCAAATGCGAATCAAAGAAGCGCTTGCAATGGCGGGCCTTGAGGGACGCGGGAACGCCAAAACCAGGGATCTTTCCGGCGGCTGGCGGCAGCGCCTCGCTCTCAGCGCAGCCATCCTTCATCGTCCCGAAGTGCTCTTCCTCGACGAACCCACCGCGGGCGTTGATCCACTTTCCCGCCGCGCATTTTGGGATTTGCTTTATCAACTCATCGCCGAAGGCATCACGGTCTTTGTCACCACCCATTACATGGACGAGGCCGAGCATTGTCACCGCCTGGCATTCATTCAGTATGGAGATGTCATCGCTTATGGCACCTCGGCTGAAATCAAAACAGACATGATGCGCGGCGAGGTGCTGGAACTCGAACCGTCCGATGCGCCGCTGGCGGTCAAAGTGTTGCGTGCCGCGCAAGACAATCAAAGCCTGCCTATCGAAGAGGTCGAACTTTATGGCGCGCTCGTCCATATCGTTGCGTCAGATGTCCGCAAATATCAACATGCCATTGCGAAAGAACTCCGCAAAGCAAATATCCGCGCGGGTCATATGTCCATCATCGAGCCATCGCTTGAGGATGTCTTTATTTCCGCCATGAAAAAATAACCATCACGAGAGAAGGAGAACTCCATGAAAAAACTTGCTCTTATATTCGTTCTATTGTTTGCCATCTTGACCGCCAGTTGCGGATCAGCCGACAGCGCGGCTGTTCAGGCTTCGGGTCAGATTGAAGCGAAAGAGATCGCAATCGCATCCGAACTGTCAGGCCGCGTTGTGGAAGTCAATGTGGACGAAGGGAATTCCGTCAAGGCAGGCGATCCGCTTCTTCGCCTGGACGACAGCCTGCTCCTGTCCGAAAAACAGGTCGCACAAGCCGCACTAGATTCCGCCAGCGCGAACCTTAAAGCCGCGCAGGCGACTTTGGATTCGGCACAGGCACAATACGACCTGGTGTTATCTGCCGCGCTGGCTGTGGAACCACGCCAGGATATGTGGAAGCAATCCAAGCCAGGCGAGTACGACCAACCCGTTTGGTATTTTACGAAGGAGGAGCAGATTCAATCTGCACAGGCTGAGATTGACAAGGCTGAGGTCGCGCTGGAGAAAGAAAAGACCCAACTCAGCGAGATCGGGAAGAAAGCGGGCAGCGCAGCCTTCCTTGAAATCGAAAAGAAACTCTCAGATGCGCGCACAGCCTTTGAGGTTGCCAAAGTAGTTCTTGATCGTACCAACGGTGCCTCGGATGGGACAAACTTGCACGACGCTGCGCAGGCCGCTTTTGATGATGCGAAAATCGATTTGAAGAATGCTCAAAAGGATTACGACGATGCCCTGACCACCGACGGGGCAAAAGATGTGTTGAAGGCCCGTGCCAAAATGGAAGTGGCGCGCGAAAGGTATTATGCTGCGTTGGATGTATTGCGCACTTTGCAAACGGGTGAAGATTCGCTTTCCGTCGTTGCAGCAGGCAGGGCCGTGGATCAGGCGAGGGCTTTATTTGTTCAATCGCAATCCGCAGTGACCGCTGCGCAAGCCGGCCTTGATTTGATCGACACGCAAATGGATAAGCTCACCATCCGCGCACCGATGGATGGGGTGGTGTTGGTGCGTAGTGTTGAAGCCGGTGAAGTCCTGCAGGCAGGCATGCCCATATTGACAATCGGAAACCTCGACTCATTGAAAGTCACGGTCTACATCCCTGAAACTCAATACGGGCAAATTAGCCTGGGTCAACAGGCAACCCTAAGTGTGGACTCCTTTCCCAATGAAACGTTTACCGCGCTTGTGACCCGCATTTCGGACAAGGCTGAATTCACCCCGCAGAATGTCCAAACCAAGGAAGGGCGGCAGACAACGGTCTACGCCATTGAATTATCGGTGGATAATGTGGATGGAAAGCTTAAACCTGGCATGCCCGTGGATGTAATATTTGAAAACGACGCAACAAAGTAAGTTGAATCCATATTTTCAGGTTTTCAACCCATCCTTGCGATTGATCCAATAACTTAGCCCTAATAACATAATGCCACTCAAAACGCCGGTCAAGTGGT